>JBLHPP010000057.1:0-10803 GCA_047624385.1 Crocinitomicaceae bacterium | reverse complement strand
TCACACCGATTTTCGGCTTTGAATCTGATGATCCACCACCAAATAAAACACTGGCATGGACAACCTCGAATTTAGCTAATGTCGTAGTTCCAGTCGTCGATTTTAAAGAAGCTTCAGTGGAATCCGTTACTGAGATTCTCTCTAGACGCGGTATGCCCAAAGATTATGCGGTGCCGATTGAGACCAAAAATCTAGGTGAACTAGCTAGCCATCCGATAACTTTAAAGGGCAGAAATATGCGGCTACTTGAGATTATTGTTATAGTTGCTGAAGAGATTGGCGCTAAACTAGTAATTACACCTGGCAAGGTAACAATAACAAAATAAATTGGATAATCGGGTAGGCGGAAGCTTCTAACTCCCTCCCCCACACACCACCAGCCATACGGATTTGCCTAATGGCTCTGCGGAATGACTTCGTAGAGAGATTTGCAGCGCAGCACGGCGGTTCCTAGCTATCCAATGATAGCCACCTCGAATGCTGATTCACTAATGCGCAGCCATTATCCAAATGCTAGCTACTGCCTACTCGCTACTCAACTAAAACCCCAGCCACAACCTCAATACAGGGCAGATTCTTGATCTAAAAATTATCCTGCACCATCATCCCAGCCTTTCGAATATTTCGCGTTTTAGCGGTAAAAAATACTCCGTTTTACTAATTCAAAATAGCTACTTATAAATTCTCGCTTGATCTCTGCCGCGTCCTCCTTTATTTGTGGTTTCAGTTCATGCGTTCATTTTTTGCCATATTCAGCCTTTTACTCTTGGTGTCTTTCCAAGCTGCTGACGCATGCTGCGACCATGATGCGGGTGGCAATGTTCATATTGAGATGGCCACTGAGGGCCAGTCTAATCAATTTTCTAAGTACAGCCAACACCAGCATCACGATGGCCCATGTGGATGTCTCTGCCACCAAAAACTCCCTACAGATAAAATTTCTTTCACGGTACCACTGCTTGAAGTTAAGCCACATCCAATGATCGAAGTGTGCGATTGGAATAGCTGTGCTGATCACTTCTTACCAATGAGCACCGGCCCACCGCTTGCTGGCAAATTCTCTCTTCCCCCCTCTAGTGCTACTGAAATCTGTTCTCAGCACTGCCGCTTTCTTCTTTAATCTCCTTTTTGATTAGGAGATTCGTGTCCGTTTCTTGAACTTGGACATAGTCTTCCCACCCAGCCTCTAGCAACTTTTCTGCAGGGCTCGCCAATTCACTTTCTCGCTCGATGTGAATTTATGACAATAATTACTACTTACCAATAAATCTCAGCCAAATTTGGCAATATTTTTCATGAAAGCATTTACCATAGGACTCACGCTCAGTGGAGTCATTTTTCTCAATTCCTGTAGAGATTTTAGCGGTCTCAACATCGTCACAGCAATCGCAGAAGAACCAGATATGTCACTTGGCAACACTGGACCAATAGACCAAAGTAGCAGCCTCAGCCTCAAGCAGATTGCAAAGCGCGTCAGTGCTAATAACCCACAACTAAGAGCAGCCCGTCTGCGGGTCAATCAAGCGCAAGGTCAGGTGGTACAATCTGGTAGGCTCACGAACCCTGAGCTTGAGCTCGATCTAAACAAGAACGTGCGAGGCTCGGAAGGTGGGCTCGAAGTCACTTTTGCTCAGCGCTTCCCGATCACCAACAGACTGCGTGTCGAAAAGCGTATCTCTAACCAACAACTCAGTATAGCAAAAGAAGAAGTCAAGGTGGCTCAAAAATCTCTGACCTCACAGGCTCAAGTACTTGCTATCGAAATCCTTCACAACCGACAGCGCGCTCAGTTCTTAAATAAACAAAGTGTCTTGCTCGATGAATTTGCTGACTTTATCGATGTGGCTGCCGGCCGTGGCGAACTCTCATCGCTGGACGCCAACCAAGCAAAAATCGAATCCGCGACGCTCAAATCAGAGATTTCTGCGATCAAAACTCGCGAGAAGATTTCTCTCAATAAACTGAGATCCTACATCGGCCTTAGTCCAAATCGGCTGCTAGAGCTTTCAGGAAATTTACCCAGCGCCACGATTCCATCCACTAACCTAGCACTCAGTAACCGCCCTGAGTACCGAGCCAAGTTACTCGAGATCGAACAGGCCAAAGACAACATTGCTCTGCAAAAGGCGAATCGCTACCAAGATATCGAAGGCCGACTTTTCACCAGCTACGACAGAGAGGAAGATGCTCCTAACGGGCTAGAAAACGAGGGTACCATCGGTGCGGGTATCAACATACCGCTCCAATTTTATAATAAGAACGAAGGAAATATCCAAACGGCACGCGCTCAAGCCTCACGAATAGCCTCTGAGAAAACTGCCTTGGCTCTCCAAATCCAACAGCAAGTCGCCACCGAGCGTGCTGAAATGAAGAGTTGGTTATCGCAGACGAGCGAGCTCACCAAGAATTTGATTCCGCTGGCTGACAGCAATGCTGAGCAATTAGAAGAAGCCTACCGCAATGGCCAGGCTCCCTTCACTTCTGTGCTCAAAGCAAGAAGCCAACAACTCAAACTCCAATCGCAAAACATCGATAACCTCGAAGCCTTCCATAAAGCTCGAGTCCGCTACTTCGCCGCCATTGGCCGTGAACAGTCAGCACTCTAATTTCCCATCAGCCACTCAAATCAATATGAAATTGAAACCCATTTTCTCACTCATCACGGCCGTACTTATTTCCAGCACTTGGGCTGAAGAAAGTATTGATGCTTCAAACACAATCATACTCACAGAACAAGGAGTCAAAAACCTTGGTATCGAGATTACTAAAGTAAAGAAGGCCACCTTCGAGGATATCGTCTTTGCTATTGGTCATATCAAACCAATCCCTAACAAGCACTCAGTCATCAGCACACGCTTCTCTGGACGGGTGGTTCAGACTCCACCCATTGTGGGTGATATAGTGGAGAAAGGCCAAGTTCTGCTAAAGGTAGAAAGCCGCCAGCCTGGTTCTCCGCCACCAGTCATCGATATAAAAGCTCCAGAAGCTGGAATCATCTCAAAGAGCCATGTCACCCTAGGACAACCAGTCGATCCCTCACAAGAGCTGATGGACATCGTAGATCTCAAGCAGGTGTGGGCAGTGGCCAGTGTTCCAGAAAGCCAGGCTTCAAAGCTCAAGCTCGGTACTACAGCACACATCAAAGTCATCTCACTAGGAGAGACCAGCTTCGACGGAAAACTCATTCGTATGGGCTCTGAGGCAAATCATGAATCTGGAACGCTAGAAGCTATTTTCTTGTTAGACAACCCAGGTCTAAAGCTTCGGCCAAATATGAGAACGGAATTCTCGATTGTTTTAGACGAGAGAAAAGATGTCATCTCTGTGCCTCGCAAAGCGCTCCAAGGTGACGCCGCCAACCCGTATGTATTCGTTAAGGATTTCGACCTACCTAATGCCTTTGTCAAATGCCCAGTAGTCGTTGGCGAGCGCAATGATCGCTATGTCGAAATCAAATCGGGAATCACCCGATTTGAAGAAGTAGTCACCACTGGTGCGTACTTCCTAGGCTTCGCACAAGGTGGTGGAGTGTCACTCAGGGAAGCTCTCGATGCAGCACACGGCCATAAGCACAACGAAGACGGATCTGAGCTCTCAGCTGAACAAAAAGCATCGGGAAATGCAGCAAAATCTGGATCCTCTATGGAAAATCCCTCTCCCTTGTCCTCCCCTATCGTGCTCTTTCTGATTGCTTCTAACGTAATCACGCTGGTGCTACTCACTATTGTAACGATTAAAAAGTCTCACTAAGCCATGCTCAATAAACTTATTCGTTTCGCTCTAGGGCATCGCGTCATAGTCCTAGCTATTGCCTTTCTGGTGCTAGCCTTAGGGCTGCAGCGAGCTATATCGCTGCCAGTAGAGGTGCTTCCCGACCTAACAAAGCCAACAGTCACTATCATGACAGAGGCGGCAGGCCGAGCTCCAGAAGAAGTGGAGCAACGCATCAGCATGCCACTAGAGCGCGCTCTAGTAGGAGTCACTGGTGTGACCCGAGTCCGGTCAATCTCTGACATATCGCTATCCCTCGTTTATGTAGAATTCGACTGGGACACAGACATCTACAAAGCCCGTCAATTTATCCAAGAGCGCTTGCAGTCAGTCGAGCTGCCAGACGATGTTGTCCCCTACATGACCCCAGTGGCGTCACTGATGGGGGAAATCATGTTAGTCGGAATCTCATCCGCAGACGGTAGCATGGAGCCTAGCGATATCCGCACCTATGCTGACTGGACTGTGCGTAGGAAGCTTCAGAGCCTACCGGGAATTGCCGAGGTGCTCTCGATGGGTGGTGGAATCAAACAGATCCAAATTCTACCAGACCCTAACAAACTGCTCTCACACGGAGTAACCTTCGAAGAACTCCATCAAGCGAGTAAGCAAGCAGCGAGCACATCCACCGGTGGTTTTATTTCATCCGAAGCTCAGGAAATCATGATCCGCAACTTGGCCATGACGACCGACCTCAAGGAGCTCGGTAAGACCGTCGTCAAAATGCTGGACGATCGCCCTGTCACCATCGCTGATGTGGCGGAACTCAGGTGGGGTATAGAGCCGATGCGTGGCGATGCTGCGGTGAATGGAAGAAAAGGTGTGATCATGAGCATCACTAAGTCACCTGGCTACGACACGATCAAACTCACTGATCAGGTGGAAGCAGTTCTTGCAGAATTACAAGAACAAGCGCCGGAAGGCCTCAAGCTCGAACCACTTTTCCGCCAGAAGAGCTTCATCGATCTAGCGATAGATAACCTCTTAGAAGCTATTGGCGTCGGAGCCCTCATGGTGGTCTTTGTTCTGTTCCTCTTCTTATTCAACCTCAGAACAACCTTCATCACGATCACGGCTATCCCTTTGTCGTTTGCGATGACGGCCATCGTTTTCTCCTTGGCTGAACTGAGCGTCAACTCCATGACTCTGGGAGGCATCGCTGTCGCCATCGGAATCGTTGTCGACGACGCCATTGTCGATGTCGAAAATGTGTTCCGAAGACTGCGTGAAAACGCGTCGCTTACCACGCCTCTTCCGAGGCTCGAAGTCATTGCCAAAGCATCTGGAGAGGTTCGCAACTCGATTCTCTACGCAACCTTATTCATCATCCTCGTATTCATCCCCCTACTTTCGTTAAGTGGTGTGGAAGGCCGACTCTTCACCCCGATTGCTCTAGCCACGATGGTGAGTATGGGAGCATCCTTCATCGTGTCGCTCACAGTTATCCCGGTACTTTGTTCGCTATTCCTTCGTCCAAAAGCAGGGAAAGAGCACAAGGAAGGATTCATTGTCAGAGGGATGAAGTGGGTCTTTGAAAGGACTTTTCTAATGCTCTCACTCAGAGCTCCTGCTGTGGTTCTGGCATTTGCACTGATGGCGCTCACGGCCGCAGCTTTGCTTTACCCGATGTTAGGCAAACAGTTCCTACCAGAGTTCAAAGAAGAAACCATCGTGGTGGCCATGACCGCCAGCCCAGGAACCTCACTTGGACAAACCAGCCAGATTTCTGCAGTGGTGGATAAGCTGCTATTAGATATTCCTGACGTGAAGTCAGTAGGGCATCGTGTCGGACGCGCCGAGCGTGGTGACCACGTAGTGCCAGTATCGACGGTGGAGTTTGACATCGAGCTTAAAGAAAACGACACCCCACGTGGTGAGATCACCGATGAAATTCGTGAGAGACTCAGCAGCAAGAACCTGCCTGGCACTTTCAGTGTTATTTCAGGGCCCTTGAAAGACAGGATTGGTCACATGCTCAGTGGTGTCCCCGCCAAGGTTGCTGTCAAAATATTTGGTCCCGACCTTGAAACCCTCCGTGGTATGGGCACAGAGATCCAAGAACTTTGTAAAGATATCCCAGGCCTAGAAACTGCCAGCATTGAACAACAAGCACCAATCCCCCAGCTGCGGATAGAGGTAGATCGTGATCGTGCCTTGGCGTATAACTTCCGACCTACCGCAGTCAACGAACAACTATCCACCCTACTCGGAGGCGCCATTGTCGCCGAATTGTTTGAAGGAGAACGTAACATCGACATGGTGATGCGCTTGCCTGAGAGCTGGCGTGAGTCGCCGAAAAAACTGCACGAACTGATGCTCACCAATGATGATGGCCGACGAGTCCCGTTAAAAACAATTGCTGAAATTCGTAATGCCAAGGGCCCGAATGTGATCAAGCGTGAGAATACGCGTCGCCGATTTGTAGTCAGCATCAACCCTACGGGCAGTGACCTAGAAAGCATGATCACTACGCTGCAAAAGCAGATCGACGAGAAGGTGATGACTCAAGAGAGGTACAAAGAATATGATGTCAGCATCGAAGGTGAGTACCAAGCCCAACAAAATGCCTCAGCTACTATATTTAAGGCAACCTGTGTCGTCTTGTTAGTCATCGCACTTTTGCTCTACACCTACTTCGGCACCATGACATTTGCCTTCCAAGTGCTGTGCGATATTCCACTCGCATTGGTTGGCGGGCTGGTATTCACCTGGATGACTATCAACAACATCAGCATCGCCACACTTGTTGGCTTCATCGCCGTGGCTGGTATCGCAGCGCGTAACAGCATCATGCTGATCTCTCACTACCTCCACCTTATGAAACACGAAGGAGAAGACTTCACTCGAGAGATGATCATACGTGGAACTCAGGAGCGATTAGTCCCAGTTCTCATGACTGCCCTATCAGCGGGCTTGGCACTGATTCCACTGGTGATTGCTGGCGATCAACCCGGTAAGGAGATCCTCCACCCCGTAGCTATCGTCATCACTGGCGGTCTCGTCTCCAGCACCATCCTGGGACTCGCTGTCACTCCTGCCTTCTTCTTCCTCTTCGGCAGAAAAGCGGCACTCAAATCAATTGCCAACAACGCACCTGCAGCGGGCTAGCACTCTAACCAAAATAAAAAACAATAATAACCAAATTATGAAATGCACCATAACAACACTAGCGGCTGTAGGATTTGTATTCCTCGGTTCCTGCGGAGATAAACCTAAAGAGCGCAGCGGCGACGATCATTCTGGTCACGACCACGGTGCCGAAGGTCACGACCAAGACCATTCCGGACACGATCATCCTGCCGTTGAACACGAGGAGAAAGATGAGCACGCTGGTCACGACCACGACGATCACTCAGGTCACGACCATATCAAAGCCGGACCAAACAAAGGTCGGATGATCTCTAGCGTCACTCCGCAAGCTGAGTTCTTCGTCATGAATGATGGCCGCGTACAGATCAGTTTCTTCGATGCTGAGATGAAAGCGGTGGCTCCTGCTGGTCAGACTGTCAGCGTCATCTCTGGTGAGCGCATCAGCCCGCTTGAAATGAGCTTCGTAGCTGAAGGCAACGCATTGGTATCTAAGGAAGTTCTCCCAAAAGGAAACAACTTCCCTACCGTCGTAGCCATCAAGGCCAGTGCTGATGCTGAAGAATTGGTCACAAAGTTCACTCTAGACCTCAGCGATTGCACCAGCTGTTCGAATAAGGAATACGCCTGTGAGTGCCATCACTAGGAACTCTCTAATCTAACCAGAATCATAAAAAATCCCGCATGAAGGAAACTCCATGCGGGATTACTGTTTTGATAGAAGCGGCTATATTATTTCCACTGCTGCATGTAGCTAGCAATGTCGGCAACATCCTGAGCGGTAAGCCCAAGTTGCTCGGCGGAAAGCATGAGTGAACGAGACATCCACTTTTCTGATTTCACACGGTCTTTTGGAATGAGCTGCACGACACCACCTGTGGAGGTAACGAGCAATGGATTGCCAGCAACCACAAGTCCGTGAACAATCTTACCATCCTTGAGCTCGATCTGTTTTCCTTTGAAACCATGTGCAATATCTGCAGAAGGCTCTAAAATACTCGTAACGATCGCTTCACGCGACTGAGTTGATCCCCAGCCTTTCAAAGCTGGTGCATAGTTAGGTCCTACTCCATTGATGTTATGACACATGACACAGCGTTGGATCGCTATAGCCCCTTTCTTTGCGTCGCCTTTAAGCTTGAGGATTTCGGCAACAGACGGCAGTTTAGAAGTCTTTGGAGGTTCAGCTACAGTGATTGAATTGACAACGATTTTTGAAGGATCGTAAATTCCACGTTGCTTGAGCTCGGCTCTGATTCCCATTTTAGACCACGCACCGGTGCCCCGCTTGAACAACCAGTAGACTGCTTTAGATTTCACTAAAGAATTATCATCCGCTAAGTCTAGTAAAGCAGTGGCCGCTGATTTGTCATTGATGAAAGATAACGACTCCACGGCGAACTCTCTCTGAGCTCGCGTTAGATCTTTGCTCTGAGCACGTAGCTTCAAGTCTGGAACTGCGGCTACTGGCCACAAACGCCAAGTGAGACGGGCAAACGAATCCGACCAACTAGCAGGAGAACCTGCAGCAAGTCCCTTTTTAAGACCAGTCCAGATGGCTTCTTCTTTGTTCTCCGCACCAAGCCCGATAGACTCGAGGTAGTTCTTGTCCTTACCATCGTAAGCTTTTGCAAGAGTCACGAAGATCGGCAATGTTTCATCAGCACTGTAGTGTCTCAATGAGAGAGCCACATCACGGCGCACTGCTGGACTAGGATCGCCTGCCAGTGATTTAGCGTAGGCCAGCATGTTTGCACCAGTGCGGCGAAGCGCTCGATAGGCGACTACTCGTTCATCTGAATTCGTGCTCTTAAGTAAACTTTCACACTTCGCTACCCCTTGCTTTCCGAGGTGAGGAAGCAGCCAAATGGCACGAGATGCGATATACTTGTTAGGATTGTCGAGTAGAGCTACAACAGCGTCGAGCGACTTCTCTTTATTATCGCGAAGACGATTGAATCCGAGGTGACGCACATTGATTGCGGGTGAACTCAAGGCAGTGATTTGACCTGCTGTGGTATTTATATCAAAGCTTGGAATATTCGGCTTAAATCCTTTAGGAGCGATACGGTAAATAGCTCCAGAACAGGAATCATCCATACTACTATGACCACCGACTCTGCCATCAAACCAATCAGTTACATACACCGCTCCATCTGGACCGACTGCTACATCGGAAGGACGGAAAAGCACACCTTGGAACTCGATCTGGTCATTGCTAGAAACTCTCTTGGTTTGGTCACCACCGATGTACTCACGTTGGACGTTTGAGGTAAGGAAGTCGAAGCTCTTGAGTTCGAAGCTTGCCCCCTTTGCCTTCGGTTTGTAGCCGAAGATAGTATTCCGCGCTGCCTCACAGGCGAGGTAGGAACCTTCCCAGTTCTTTCCTAGTGCACCATTTTCATAGAAAACGTTACCAGTGGGAGATCCGTGGCCATAAACATCACCTACGTCGAATGTACCTGGGTCATCTTGACGCCAGTGAGCACGCTCGACTGGCTGCCCTGGGCGTTGCTCTGAGCGCCAAACTCTTTGGCCATCTTTAGAGAAAAATCCGGCATTACCGTATTCCATAATATAGGAATTTCTACAGCCACTAAAATCATCGTTATCACTCTGGAAGATATCCCCCATTGAGTTAATCGACTGCTCATATGAATTTCGATATCCATGTCCAACAATTTCAACATTCGTTCCGTCTGGGTTCATTCGCACTGTGAAACCTGAAGTCCAGACAAAGCCATCGTCAGACGCTTTACCGTTCAGCTTGTGATTATCCATGTAGAATGTTCCACCACCACCGCGGTAGACACCATTCATGTTGAATGTCTTGCCGGAATTATCTGTGAAAATAGCTCCACAGTTACCGTTGTTGAAATACCATTTTCCATCAGGTCCGGCAGTCATCGAGTGCAAGGAGTGATCATGCTGACGGGCATTGAAGCCTGTCAGTAAAACTTCCTTTTCATCAATAGCTGGGTCGAACTTCAGATCCCTATTTACGTCAGTATAGACCAATAGGTTAGGAGGCTGAGAAACAATCACTTTGTTATCGAACACAGCAACTCCTAAGGGAGTTTCTAGCTCTTTATCCTGCACAAAGGTGTGGGAACTATCCGCAGTTCCATCACCATTTGTATCTTCAAGCACCACAATTCGATCCCCACCTGGACGACGGCCCGCATTGCGGCGGTAGTTCACTCCTTCAGCCACCCATATACGTCCCTTTTGGTCGATATCCATGTTTGTTGGGTTAAATAGCATCGGAGATTTAGCCCATACAGTGACCTCTAACTCTTTATCTTCAGGTGTGAAAAAATGCTCAAGTGCCACTTTCTGAGGAGCTTCATTGGGAGACCACACAGAACCCCCACTGATGATAGAAAACTTAGCAGAAGCCGCTGATGGCTTCCCACTACTGACTACCCCGCCATCATCTAGACCGGCAATAGTAATAAACTTCACAGCTCCTTTAGGTACTTTGAGCTCAATAGTTGCGTCGGCATGGGAACCAAAACCTTTACTGAACGTTTTACCGCTCAGTGAGATCGGCTTATCGGCAACATTGGTATCAAACTTTAGATCTCCCCACCCTTGCTTAGACTGCAGGACGGACTTCTTATCTACCTCCACAGACTTCCCGTCTGAGTCGACAAATTTCATAGCAACCCAGCTAACCCAATCGTTAGAAATACCATCTACAGCATCTGCTCGCAGCGTGATACTTTTGAGGCCTGTCACATCAGCAGAGAGCTCTACATGCCGAACCTTATCAGCTGACTTGATCACTGCTGAACTGGTTAGGAACTTAGACGGAGCTATCGCCTTGGTTACTTTAATTTTTTTTTAGCCGCTGCCGCTTTCCTTTTCTTCAAATCAGGAAGCTTCATCGGCTTCTGCTTGTAGAGAGCTGCTGTTGGAAGATCGATCGGCTTCTTCAGTCCT
>JBLHPP010000056.1:0-10942 GCA_047624385.1 Crocinitomicaceae bacterium | reverse complement strand
TGTTAGAGATGCCAGTACGATGAAACACCTCTACTACTAATCGCACGAATTCTGATCGGTTAATGAAACGATTCTACCGCGAAAAAGACGAAAGGAATTAAAGTCCAGCACCAGGTAAAAAAATCTAACAGGAAACCCTAAATCCTAATTCGCTCGCAGCGACTAAAATTAGGAATCTGCAGGAACCTTGTAGTACTCGCGAAGTCGTTGGAGTTCAACCTTCAGTCGCTTCACTTCTGATGCGTACTCTGGATTACTATATTGGCTCTTCATTTCTGATGGATCCTTCTCGAGGTCATAGAATTCCCATTCTTCGCCATTAGGCACATCCTGGCCATAGAAGCGAATGAGCTTGAAACGTTTCTCAGAGACTCCCTCGTGCTTCTTCACACTATGCACTGCTGGGTACTCATAATAATGGTAATAGAGTGACTTTCTCCACTCCGCTGGTGTCTTACCCTTCATCAATGGAATCAAGCTCTCGCCCTGCATCTCTTCGGGTGCTTCAACACCTGCCATATCGAGGAAGGTCTCGGCAAAATCTATATTCTGGGTGAGATCACTATTCACTGATCCCGCTTTCACCTTACCAGGCCAGCGTACTAATAAAGGAGTCCGGTATGACTCCTCATACATCAGTCTCTTATCAAACCAACCATGCTCTCCCATGTAAAATCCTTGATCAGAGCAATACATCACAATCGTGTTATCACCTAAACCAGACTCTTCTAAATAATCTAACAACTTACCAACACTCTCATCGACAGCCCAGATACAGCGCAGGTAATCCTTCATGTACGTTTGGTACTTCCACTTCAGCAAGTCCTTGCCTTCCAGCTTGGCAGCATTGAACTTTTTGGTGCGTTCCGCAAACTGCCCATCTCGGCCAACCTTTAAGTCGTACTTTAGTCGCATCGTCTTATCGATCGACATATCCTGATCGCGAGCAGCCGAGCCACGTCCCTTGTAGTCGTCAAATAAGTTGTCAGGCTCAGGGATAGTTATATCCTGATACTTACTCATGTGGCGCTCCGCAGGCGTCCAATTACGGTGAGGCGCCTTGTGGTGCATCATCAGCATGAATGGCTTCTCTTTATCACGCTGACCTTTCAGCCAGTTCAAGGTTTTATCCGTAATAATATCACTCACATAGCCAGTATTTTTTTCCTTCCCCTTAGCCGAGATGAAATCGGGATTATAGTACTTTCCCTGCCCAGGAAGAACGTCCCAGTAATCGAATCCTTGCATTTTCCCGCTAAGATGAATTTTACCAATCATCGCTGTCTGGTAGCCATTCTTCTGGAGGACCTTGGCAAAGTTCGCCTGATCATGGTTGAATACGCCTCTGTTCTCAGTCATCCCATTCAGATGGCTATGCTTACCTGTCAGCAAGACCGCCCGCGATGGAGCACAGATCGAGTTGGTCACATAGCAACGGTCAAATCGCATCCCCTCCTTAGCTATCCGATCTATGTTCGGAGTCATATTGAGCTTCTGCAAGGGACCACCGTAGGCGCCTATCGTTTGAAAGGAATGGTCATCAGAAAAGATCCAAATGATATTAGGTTTTTCAGCGGCGTGGACTGACTGCATCATCGATGCCAGCGCCAAAACACCACCGACAAGAGCTGCGGATAGAATATTCATGGAATACTAATACGCAGGCTATATAAAATATTACACAAAATTTCAGATATAAGGCTCCTCCCAATATAAGTCTCCTCCCAATGGCACTTAGTTAAGACTATTTTGGTGATCTTTGAGACGCATTATTTTGCTTCATCGAGCTAGCTATTCGCTCCATCTATCAAGCTTCTAGCTGCTAAATACTAGCTACTTGCTACTCGATAAACCACACCTCAGGAGGTCTAAATCTTCCAGTGCGTCGATTGACAACCAAGTCGCTTAAGTAAGTGCCATTGAAGTCTCCTCCAATTACGGAAGACAGACGATAGCGGTCCTAAAGTCCGTGCCATTTGGGTCTGACACTTTTGATCGTGATCGTGGCTACGCCCTCAATGGTGGGCAGGTTCTTGACCTGAAAATTATCGTATAACGTGATGAATACTGGCGCCTAGTCATTGAGCAATCCGAGAAACTTGTCCTTCGCCGCGAAGAGTATGTAGGCAGAGAGTAGGGAGATCACGATGACCGGTGGCTGGAGTGCTGCTCCACCGCCAATGATGAAGATGTTGATCGCTAGGATGTTTATCACAATAGGGCCAAGTACTAACATGCCAATGTTACGGGTCTTCGGGAGGGCGACTAGAAGTCCTCCAATAATCTCAAAGATTTTAACAAAGGTCAAAAATCCTGTGGGGACGATAGCTCCAAAGAATAAGGCTTTAGCTGAGCCGGGTTCCGTTGGTCCTCCGGCTGGCATAAATTCTAGGAAGTAGTTGAGCCCGAAGGTGATGAATGCAAGCCCGAGGAGAATGGCGGCGATGCTGGGTAGATTTTTCATGAGTATGTGGTGGTTGGTTTAACTGAGACGCCACGTGACGTCCCAGCGTAGGTTCTGAAATGGATTTAGCCTTCTATCGTGGCTGGTTTTGCATTGAGGTCGAAGCGGATGACGACTTCCTCGCGGATGAGGTCGTCTTGCTTTCCTGGGTACTTAATGCCAAAATCAACCCGATTGATGAAGAAGTCAGCCTTGAGATTGATTGCATCCGCGGACTGAGCGACGGTGACTGGGATGTCGATTGATTTTGTGACACCGTGGAAGTCGAAGTTACCTGTGAGCAGGTGGGTTTGACCTTTGCCTCCTATTTTGGCTTCAAGAGCTGTGACTGTGAAGGTGCTGGTAGGGATGACTTCTACATTGAAGAATTCCGCAGACTTGAGGTGGCCGGTGAGTTTTTCTGCATCAGAGTAGGTCGAAGTCATGTCGATTACTACTTCGTGGCCGCTGGCTGCCAGCGTGTTGCCGTCGACGAAAAAGTGGCCTGAGAATTCTTTGAATCCACCTTCGTGGCTTCCAGTGACTTTGGAACCAATGAAAGTGATCGAAGAATCCTCAGTAAAGCTCCACTTCTGGCCAGAGCTTGCAGCTGTGGAGACTTCTTTGGCTTCAGAGACTGTCGCGGCTGTGGAACTGTCGGCTGGGTTTTCACAGGATACGAGTAGCAATGTGGTGGCTCCAGCGAGTGTAAGTATGGTTGTTTTCATAGTATTATTTTTTGGTTCGATTAGATTTGAGAATTAGAAAGTTATTTAAGATCGAAGAAGAGTGCTTCGGTGTCGGCTATAGCCGTGAGGGAGATCCAGCCATTTTCTTCCGTAAAACCTGCGTCACCTGCTAAAATTTCTATATTATTGATGCGGAGTTCCCCGTGGATCATTTGAATCCAAGCACCCCGGCCTTCTGCAAGATTATGGCTAACAGTCTCACCAGTTTGAATCTTGATCCGATAGATATAGGCATCTTGGTGGATAGTAGCTGATTGCTCACGGCCATCAGGAGAGATGAGTAAAGCCATCATAGAGCTGCGTTGTTCTGGATTCGGAGCCCAGTCGGTGTAGCTGGGAGTGAGCCCTCGATGCTCTGGACTGATCCAGACCTGTAAGAGTGATGCTTCTTCATCGTTCGAGCCGTTGAACTCCGAGTGAGTCACACCAGTGCCGGCAGACATCAGTTGGATCTGACCGGGACGAATGCTACCCTCGTTGCCCATGCTATCTGTGTGGTTTAGGGCCCCGCTGAGAACATAGGTGAAAATTTCCATGTCACGGTGTGGATGGGTCGGGAAGCCCCCACCGCCAGCGATCCTGTCTTGGTTGATTACCCGCAGGCTACGAAATCCCATTTGCTCTGGGTTGTGGTAGTTGGCAAAGGAAAAGCTGTGCCGGGCATTGAGCCAACCATGATCGGCATGTCCTCGGTCCTCTGAGCGGAGAATTTGTAGAGCGGGTGTTGCTTTCGTTATCATGACTATATCTTGGCAAATCTCTGGTGATTTGTCTCATGTTGAGAGTGTGCTCATGACATGCCTAATAGGCATGCTTGATTATGCTTTATAGGAGTGCTAGAAGTGACGTCATGCAGATTCGACAACTTCGTTACTTCCTCAAAGTCGCTGAAATGGGGAGTATCACCGCAGCAGCCAAAGAGCTGAGAATGACCCAACCAGCATTGAGCCGGCAGATCCGTGCCTTTGAAGAGGAGACCGGCTGGGGCTTGCTCGATCGTGGGGCTAAATCGATTCGTCTCACCCGTGCCGGCCAGGTGGTGGTGAACGAAGGTAAGGCTATGGTGGTGGTGGTCGATCAGGGGCTCGCTCGGATGCAAAGAGAGATTGAGGGCGGAGTGATCCGGATTGGTTACGCGCCAAGTCTCGCTGGCCAGCTTTTGAAAAGGTCGATGAGTTGTTATATCCAACGTCATCCGAGGGTGCGGATCGATCTGGTCGATTCCACATCAGAGGAGATGCGTAAAAAGATTCTCACTAGTGAGGTGGATCTGATAGTGGGCGCAAAGTTAGATGATAGTGATATGGAGTGGGAGATATTGTTAGAAAAACATCTTTGTCTCGCTGTGCCAAAAACACATGAGTGGGGGAAGAAGCGGTCGATTTCTAGCAACCTGTTAGACGGCAAGAGGGTTTTACTACTTTCACGCCACGAGTACCCTGAGTACTTTAAAGGAGTGAGTAGATTCTTCCGCGAGTTAGGGATCAATGCAAAGGTGGCCGGGGAGTTTGATGGAATCGAAAGTCTTTGTGTCGCGCTAGAGGCTGGTATTGGCATCGCGCTCGTAGCTGAAGGCTCATCGATGGGGCAAAACGTGAATCTGCTGAAGATCAAGCCAACAGCCACACCAGTGGAAGTGGCAGTTGGTTGGCGTGGAGACCGAGCACTCGACTCGATGACCGCTGCATTTGTCGAAGAGCTGAGACAAGCTGCTCGGGCCTAGCGTGATGAGACGTTTCTACCGCGAAAAAGACGAAGGGAGCAAAGTGGTGGACGATGAAACATTTCTACCACGAATCCACACGGATCTCACGAATGAGGACAAGAAAGTAAAAGTGCCACCTATGTTCTGACAGCTGCGCCGCAAAGAAATATGTACGCCTCTTGTTGACGGTTGAGAAAGTAGGATTATGGTCGGTTTTATATGACCAATCAATCCACTGCTCTTCTCTCTCCGATCACTGTAGGAGCTTTGGAGTTACCTAACCGTATGATCATGGCTCCTTTGACCCGCTGCCGCGCCAGTGAGGGACGTGTGCCGAATGCTATGATGGCCGAGTACTATGCCCAGCGAGCTTCGGCTGGATTGATCATCTCTGAGGCCACTTCTGTTTGCCCGATGGGTGTGGGCTACCCCAACACTCCAGGGATTTGGTCGGACGACCAGGTAGAGGGCTGGAAGTTAGTGACCGATGCTGTGCACCAAGCTGGTGGGCGGATTGTTCTGCAACTTTGGCACGTCGGCCGGATCTCTGATCCCGTCTACTTAGATGGCGCATTACCAGTGGCTCCTAGCGCAATTGCTGCCAAGCGCCATGTCAGCCTGATCCGCCCAAAAAAGAATTTTGTGACCCCGCGTGCCTTAGAATTAGATGAAATCCCAGCGATTGTAGAAGCCTATCGCAAGGGGGCTGAGAATGCTAAAAAGGCCGGATTTGATGGTGTTGAGCTGCACGGAGCGAATGGCTACTTGCTCGATCAATTTTTACAGGACAGCACGAACCAACGCAGCGATGCCTACGGCGGTTCGATTGAGAACCGTGCGCGCTTGATGTTAGAGGCTATGGATGCCGCTATTTCTGTCTGGGGGCCTGACAGAGTGGGCCTACACATAGCACCGCGTGGCGATGAGCATGACATGGGTGACTCGGATCCAGCTACGACCTTTACCTATGTGGCTCGTGCAATGGGTCGACGAAAAATTGCTTTCCTATTTGCCCGCGAAGGAAGGGGCGACCCTTACCTCGGACCGATATTGAAGAAAGAATTTGGCGGGGTATTCATCGCTAACCAGCGATTGAGCTTAGCCGATGGCGAGGCAATGATTGCCGCAGGAGAAGCCGATGCCATTTCTTGGGGTAAGCAATTTATAGCAAACCCGGATTTAGTAAGGCGCTGTGAACTGGCAGCAGATTTGAATGAGCCAAATCCAACTACCTTCTATGGCGATGGGCCCGTGGGCTACACCGACTATCCAGTTCTTGGATAATTATGCTGTTGAGTGCAATGGCACTTATTTAAGTCTATTTTGGTGAGCTTTGAGACGTATTATTTTGCTTCACCGTGCCAGCTATTCGCCCCATCTATCTATCTAGTAGCTACTCGATAAATCACACCTCAAAAAGTCTAAATCTTACAGTGGGTCGATTGACTACCACCCCCCTTAAGTACGTGCCATTGGCTGTTGAGTCTGAGTGACTCCTATGGGGGGTTGACGAATGGGGCTAGAATCTCTAAATATTCGTTAGTTTATGACGTTATCCACTTCACTCCTGCGCTCCCTTCTCCTAGGTTCTGTAACGATGCTTTGCTCGCAGTGTAGCCACATTCAGGTCCATGAGAAGGATAAGCCTATTGTGGATTTGATGGAGTATAAGGAGTCGACCGGCTCGATCAGTCGCCAACAAGGAGTACTTTACGATGGGATCTATCAGCAAATCATCGCGGCTAGAAAGCACGAGAATCGTAAGCCAGACCTAGCGATTGCGATCTACCTGCAGGCAGCTGAGACCGTGTGGAGATCAAAGGAGCCAAGGCTAATACCACTCTACAACCATGCGATTGGCCAGGCCGCAGATCTGATACAGCAGCGTGGGGGGCGGAATGGTGAAAACTATCAGACTAGTTCAAATAACTACCAAATCCAATTCGATTCCAGCGAGTTTGCCACATTCTCCGAGTCAGGCTTCGAAGATATAGTGCCAGTAGATTGCTTGGAGAGGAAGGGATTCCGCTCAGAGGTGAGTCAGGCCGGCGTCGGAGCTGCCTTGGTGATTTCACACGGAGCAGATGGAGAGAAGGAAAATCCTTTTATCAGCTCTATTGGAGGTGATTTTAATACCACGTTGCTAGTAGATTTCAGCCAAAAAGGCAAAGCGATCTTTCGCTTCTATGATGTAACCAAGGTGAACTCAGTAAAGTTCTGGGGCCGAGATAAACCCATGAATATCAATCTGACTGCAGGCTATTATATACTAGCGAAACGTAAAAGTGATGGCGGCGGAGGATCTAGAATCATGGGGGTGTTTAGGCCGATGGAGTATTCTGATCGCATGGGGCTATATTTGGAGGGGAGATTTGATCCAGATAAAATCCCATTGATTTTAGTCCACGGATTGGTCTCTAGCCCGATCACCTGGGCTGACCCAATGAACGAGATTCTGGCGGATCCTAAAGTTCGAGCAAAGTACCAAGCATACACGTATTATTACCCTACCGGCCTCCCAGTCCGAATGACCGGAGCAAAGCTGAAAGAGGATTTATTGAAATTAGAGAAATATGCTGGAAGCCGAGGAGCTGGCCAGAATGCCGATAAGATGATCATCTTTGGTCATAGTATGGGGGGGCTTCTGACCTCGATGAATGTCCGTGCACTTAGTGATGAGACGTGGTCAAAGATTTCTAAGAAACCAATCGACGACCTAATGATTTCAGACTTGGTGAAGGATGATTTTAAAATGATTTTCGAGACCCCCCAGCCGTCGGGAATCAAGCGTGTGGTATTCCTCTCGACGCCGCACCATGGCAGCAACAAAGCAAATACTTGGTACGGTGGCTTTGTCGCGACTTTGATAAAAATACCAAATAGCTTAGCGCAATTTGATTTACTTAGCGTGGCTGAGTCAATGACTGACTTGGGCAAGAGTGTCTTCAACCATGGTCGCCCAGTGAATAGCATGGTTACCTTGCGCACTGGAAATCCGGCCCTAGAATTGGTTGCAGATCGACCTATCTTACCCAGAGTTTCCTACCACTCTATCATAGGTGATAGAGGTAAAGGAGACTCGCCAAATAGCTCAGATGGCGTGGTACCCTACGCCAGCTCACACCTCGATGGTACTGAGTCTGTATTGGTCGTCCCCTCGGGACACAGCTCCCATCGCGACCCTGCTGCAGTGAAAGAGCTGCAGCGTATTTTACTCGAGCACCTCAACGAGAACCCGTAATAATAAGACATGTCTGATTCCTCATTTGACTGGCGTAAACTGCTGGCAAAGATCCTACGGTGGCTCGGTAATACTGGGCTGATTGTGTTTGTTCTCTATTGGTTTGGGGCCGTATTTTACGATGGCCCCTTTGGCCAGGGAAGCCTGTGGAATGGATTACTAGCCTGTGGCTGGACAGCGCTTCTCGTGTTTGTATGGAGGAAACTAAAGGAACGCTGGAAAAAGGTAATCAGTGTGTTTGTTCTATCTCTGATAGTTGTCATCCCATGGAGCCTGATAAAGCCATCGAACGATAAACAATGGGCGCAGGGATTTGAGAAAACTGGCCACGTGACTATCGAGGGCGACCTCGTTACCTTCCATAATTTCCGCGACTTCGATTACACCACTGATGGAGTCGTTACCCCGTTATGGACGACTCGCCAAGTCCATCTATCGAAGCTCAGAGGCATGGACATATTTCATGATCGGTTTTTAGGAAACCTGATGGCACACCCAATTCTCTCTTTCGATTTTGGAGACGATGGCCATATTTGCCTGAGCATAGAAACCCGCCGAGAAGAGGGTGAGAAATTTTCTCCAGTAGGTGGGCTCTATAAGGTCTTTGAACTACAGTATCTTTTTTCTTCTGAAGAAGATGTGGTTAGAGTCCGCACGAACATTCGTAAAGAGCCAGTCTTCCTCTATAAATCCGCGGTGAAGCTGGATAAAATTCGTGAGCTCTTTCTGAGCTCGGTAGAGGTCCAGAATGAATTGCTTGAAAAACCTCAGTTCTACAATGTCATCAATGCTAATTGTACCACCAGCATTCGAAACCAAATCCCTGCAAACCAACAATCATCCTTCGACATTCGGATGTTGGTTAATGGATTGTTAGACCAATACTTGTATGAAAAGGGAAGTATTGTCAGCGAGGGACTGAGCTATGAGGAACTGCGAGATCAGTGCCAAATCGACAAGGTCGCCCAAGCAGCCCACAATGACCCAGAATTCTTCAAGCGTGTCCGCGAAGGCAGACCGGGCCAGGAGTAAAAAAATCACTATGACTGACTATTCCACACTGAAAGACCTGATCAACATCGATTCACCCTCTGGCTACACCCATGACGCCTGCGATTTCATCGTCAAGTTGCTTGAAGCTGAAGGACTGGCGCCGGAAACTACAATCAAAGGGGCGGTCCGCTGCTCGCTCGGGCAGCGGCCAAAGCTAGCGATTGCGGCACATGTCGATACCTTGGGGGCGATCGTTTCCGGTATCAATCACGATGGCTCGCTGAAGTTTTCGCCGATTGGCGGCTTGTCGCTTACCGGAGCCGAAGGCGAATACGTGCGGATTCGCACGCTCGAAGGCAAGGTCTTTACCGGAACTATTTTGCTCAATGATCCTTCATCGCACACCAACAACGCACGCGAGGTTACGGCGAGAACGATCAAGAGCATGCATGTGCGCCTGGACGAGGATGTGATGAGTAAGTGGGATGTCGAGCAGCTAGGAATCTGTATCGGTGACATCATTTGCCTCTACCCGAACTACGAAGAATTGCCGAGTGGCTACATCAAATCGCGCTTCATGGACAACAAGGCGGGTTGCTTTGTTTTGTTCGAGCTTGCCAAGCGCCTCAAAGGACAAGATCTGCCGGTGGAAATATTTTTCTCAAATTACGAAGAAGTCGGCCATGGCGGGACTTGTGGTTATTCCGATGGAATCGAAGAATTGTTAGTGATCGATATGGGTGTGTTAGGTGATACTTGCGAAGGTGTCGAAACCGCTTGCTCTATCTGCGTCAAAGATTCCACAGGTCCCTACGACTATCAGATGCGTAAGACATTGGTCGAGTTAGCTCGCGATAAGGGAATCGCCTACAAACAGGATGTATACCCCTTCTATGGCTCCGACGGTTCTGCCGCCCGCAATGCTGGAAACGACTTTAGAGTCGGCCTTATTGGCCCTGGTGTGGCGTCATCCCACAGCACCGAACGCACCCACAAGAAAGGCGTAGAAGCTACCGTAGAGCTCTGTCTGGCATACATCGCTCAGCTGAAGTAAGGGGAGTCCAAGGGCATTTGATATTCTGAAGCGATTTTTGACTCGACTGTTGTTCTGTGTGAAAAGTGTCTAAGGTCGGAAGGTCCAAGGTCTTGCTAGCAAAGTCTTCCTCGTTCTGTTTATTCCACAGTGACGATAGTAGGTGCTCGGGCTTGAATCCTCGTGCTTTTTCCCAATGCTCGGCTTTCGCCAGAGTGAGCTCGATCTGCTTTGCCTCGTAGGCAATTTATCGTTGAGGAACTTATAGAGGAATATATGGGTGCTGATCCAATGGCACTTAGTTAAGGACGTGTGCGGTCATTTTTAGCCGCAAAGTGGGCGGCATATTTTAGCAATCCTAGGGCAACGACCTAGGATTGGTCGTGGTAGCCCTCTAGCCCTATGGGGGCGAACTAATTCTTAAGGGGCTTTAACTATGATTCCTATGATTTATATCGCCCATTCAGGGCTCGAACTATCAAAATCGATTCTTCCCAGGCGTTGCCCTGGGCTACGTTAGAATACCCTTGGGGGTTCA
This sequence comes from Crocinitomicaceae bacterium, assembly GCA_047624385.1. Lineage (GTDB taxonomy): Bacteria > Verrucomicrobiota > Verrucomicrobiia > Verrucomicrobiales > Akkermansiaceae > Rubritalea. The sequence goes on along the minus strand of JBLHPP010000056.1, from coordinate 240 downwards.
TAACAAGCCCCGTGAGTGAAAGTCTCTCTCCATTTACGGAAGACGATGGTGGCTCTTAAGTAAGTGCCCATTACGGTGACGATCTTTAACTCATTGCCATCGTTGCCGAAGCTTAGTTTGAGCAGACGACCTTGAGCTCGTCGTTGAGCGTCTTGGCCATTTTTGATGACTTTCTCGTCGTCTTGTTGTTTGAAGGCGGAGCTGATTTTTAGAGGGCTAAACAATAGAGCAAGATTAGCA
>JBLHPP010000055.1:0-11043 GCA_047624385.1 Crocinitomicaceae bacterium | reverse complement strand
ATTGGACGATTTCATTCAACGATCTCAACTTTTTCCTCAACTACAAGCGCACCCTCCAACCACGCGCGCTCTTCATCAATGAGTCAGCCAAAGGCCTAATCGCGGAGCGCAGTAGAACACGTCTCTCAACCGTCCGTATCGATTTTGGCACCAATGCCCAAATCACGGCGATTCGCCCGACTGAAATCAAAGCTGGCGAAGAAGAGCTTGTCGTCGATCAAACCGTTCACCGGAGTTTTCACGATGTTCTGAGCCTCGGAACGGGGTCGCGAGTGGATCTCGAAAGTATTCGTTACCAAGCACTCGAAGCTGGTGGTCGATTCCGTCTAAGCCGTGAGAAGCAAACCTGTCTCGTCTCTAATGACCCATCAGTCATAGGTAAGGGCGACCTCTTGATCTCCCCCAACCTAGCTGGGAAGATCACTATCAAAATCTCCTACGATCCTGACACGTCAGTAGGTGAATTAGAAATAATCGAGTCCGAGCGGGCATTACTCATGAATAACCAAGTTGTACGTAGCGGCTCAGTTCTCATGGATGGTTCGGTTATTCGTCTCAGCGCGTGCCAGGCCGTGCGCTGTCGATTTTCTGAAGGGTTGATTGATGAGGAACGGACAGTCATCCAGGAACTTCACCTGGACGGCATCAGCCACCGCTTTAGCCGCCACGTTACAGCGCTAGATAGTGTCGACTTTAAAATCACGCGCGGAGAAATGCTTTGTATCATGGGGCCATCTGGTTGCGGGAAATCGACTTTACTCGCCACCATTGCTGGACAGCTCAAGCCCGACCGTGGCCACGTGCGTTTCAACGGTATTTCTCTCTATAACCACCGATCCAGGCTCGCGCCTTTTATCACCTTCATGCCGCAGGAAGAGGCTCTCAACCCTCATCTAACTGTCCGCGAACATTTGATGCATGCCTGCGCCATCCGCCGGCCTCACCTCGCTAACCAAGAGCACACACGTAGGGTCAATAGTATCCTTGCAGAGCTCGCACTCGAGCCTCTGGCAGATCGCACCGTCGGCTCAGCTGGCGACAAGACAATCTCTGGTGGTGAACGCGGGAGACTCAATTTGGGGCTAGATCTCGGTTCTGCTGCAGAGATCTTCCTCTTTGATGAGCCGATTTCAGGACTTTCATCGAAAGACTCTGAACACGTTGCAGAATCACTCAGAGCGCTATCGCGGGATAAGATAGTCATCGCATCACTCCACCGTCCAGGCGCCTCAGTTCTTTCGCTTTTCGACAAGGTCCTGCTTCTCGATAAGGAAGGTAAGGTTGCCTATTTCGGCAGCCCTGTGGAAATGGGTCGCTATTTCGAAGAAGCCAGTCTCGAATTCAATATAGCCACTTTGAACAGGAACGACGGAGGTATGGGTTGTTTCAATGGAGCCGATTTCGTATTCGATGTGCTAGAAACTCCACTCCACGGTTCAGTGGGAGTAAACGAGTCTTCCTCATTTGCTCGGCGCTTCCCACCTGCATTCTGGCAAGAACGTCTTGAAAGCCATCGCTTGATTCAGAAAGTCACGGAACAGGACAATCAAGTCCAGACCCAGCTCGGTGACATGCCACGAGCCGAAGACAACATGCCTATTCCAGTCCCTCGCCCACGTCGGCCTCAGGATTACTGGAGACTATTCCGCACCCACCTCAAGCGCGCAGTCTTGTCAAAATTTAGAAATCGAGGCACATTATACTGCACAATTTTAGAAGCCCCATTGCTAGCTTTCTTGATAGCACTCACACTGCGGGCCTCAGCCGAGGGGAAATACGAATTTGCGACAGGCCTACACATCGTGACCTACTTGTTCCTGTCGGTGACAGTCGCCATGTTCTTAGGCCTAACAAATAGCGCCACTGAAATCTTGCGTGACCTCCCGGTCCTCCGGCGTGAGCGAAACACGCGCTATGGCACGGGTCTCTACATTTCAGCCAAGTGCACCACTCTCACTCTGCTCGCATGTATTCAATGCGCTATTTACGTCTCGATAGGTCACTACTTTCTAGAGATTAAAGAGATGTGGTTCACCCATTGGCTGTGGATGAGCACCACTGCTATTGCTGGCACCGCAATGGCAATGCTGATCTCCACTATAGTAAAAAACGAGCGGGCCGCTCTCTCCTCTATCCCACTCCTCTTGGTTCCTCAACTACTACTCGCTGGAGCATTAGTACCCTTCGGCGAAATGAACCGTGGCCTCTTTATCGGCGGTGACGGAGCTCGTGAAAATGGTGCCGAGCCAGTGCCAGCTATGGTCATGCCCCTACGCTACTCTTTCGAAGGTATTATTCTAGCTCAAGCCACAGAAAACCCCTTTGAAAAAGAACGCCGCCGTATCCAACAACGGATAGAAGTTCTTAAGAAAAAGGTCATCCCAGTAGATGACTCGAAAGAAGAGAACTACCTAACCGATGAGGAAGCTGAGCGGATCAAGATCCTAACATCTGGTCTCACCCGACTCTATGCCGCTGGAGCTCTCGATCAAGACGGAGCCGCCAAGCTTTCACACAACATTGCCGATGTCGCACTCTACGGCAGCATGGACGAACTCGAAGCAATGGAAATCTATATTGGAGATGAAGATGAGTCTGAATCCGTCGAATCCTTCTTCCAAAACACACGGACAGAGCTGCTCGTGCGCCGCGCGGAAATCAACCGCGTAGACGATCGATGGCAAAATCAAGACAGGTCGCTCTTCCTAGCCGAATGGAAATTTTGGTTTGGCTACAAATTGTCATCCACATTTTGGTGTAAACTCGTGCTCGCCTCAGTCTCGCTCCTCAGTCTCATAGCCGCCACAGCCATCGTAACCAGGTGGAACCGTAAGGTCAGCTAAATGGTTCTTCAGTAATAAAAAAAGGCGACACCTCGCTGGGTGTCGCCTTTATCAAAGTAGTCTAATCTTAGTAATTAGAACTTATAAGAAAGCCCCGTGATTAGTTGTAGGTCGTTCTCCTCTTTTCCTTCAGCGGGCCGACTCTCGTATCGGTCTTCAAAGCTCACTTTGAAAGAAAGTGTCTCCGAGATTTTCGTTTCGATGCCCATTTCGAACTCGATGCGGTAGTCCCCGAAGTTATCTAGCCGAGGCGCAAATATTAAGCTTTGGTAAAACTTAGCATTCTCGTTGAACTTATGTTCAAAGTCTTGGGCGAAGAGGCCGTTGAGGTAAGTAGTACTCCCATCACCTTTATCTTCAGTGGTGACACCTAGACCGAGCTCAGTCGAGAAAACGGTGGTTTCTGTATCTAACCAATAATAACCGTAGGTTGTATTGAGAGAGAGTCGATAGTCTATGTCAGCAAAGGTGTCCCGGCGAGCATCCATTCTTAGTCCAAAAAAGTTCTTTCCTGAATACGCATGCTTCCATGTCGCCTCCCCCAGGATTTCATCCTGAGTTGAAGCTGAGTCCTCTTCACCATAATTGTAACTTACGCTACCGAAGTACGCATCTGGTCCATCCTTTTTTTCGGTCTTAAGACCCAGGCGCAATAAGAGGCTATCCGTGTTTCCCTTTGATAAGCTCAGGCCAAAGTCGGCACTACTCTCCCACTGGCTTTCTTCCAGCACTACTTCATCCTCGGCCATGGCTGGTGCCATTGCCACCACGCTCATAACTAGAGCTGATATCACTTTTTTAGTATTCATAGCTAATGTCTCTTTTCTTTGAGAAAGAAGTATACTGACTACAAGCTTTCAGATGTCACGCGCTATTCTATGACATCAGGAATCAAATAGTGAACTAAAAGCACTCTAAAAGATGCCAACCATGCTAGCAAAGCAAGCTTCTAGGTACTAGAGCTCAATCAATCTCTCCGAGTCTAACAAATCCCCAGATGAATCAAATTCCACGCCCTCAGCAGCAAGAAACTCCCTCTTAAGCTTCACATCTTCCCCCACAACTTTCCCCGTATATCCAGCGAGCTTTAACTGCGAACTAATCACTCGGTGACAGGGAATCTCCGGAGCAAATGGATTACGCTTCAGCGTCTGCCCCACTGCTTGTGAGGAACCACATCCGACACGCTTTGCCAATGATTTATAAGTGGTGACTCGCCCATTTGGGATCGTAGAAACTGCCTCATAGATGCGTTGCTCAAAGACTGTTGGCTGCCGATTCCCCATAACTAGTATTCTCTATTATTTGCGAGCGGGTAGAAATTTCATTCTCTCGTGTCGTCACCGGCTATTTCACGAATGGTGGAATCGTGGCACCCATTGAGTCAGCGGCGGCGCGTAGGAGTTCAGCCTCTTGACTTCCGAGCGCACCATCTGACATCACCGCCAGCCCACAAGCATGGAGGACATCGCGTTTCATGATCGGAGTGGATTCTGCCAATTTCTGTAAAGTATTTTCGACTAGGTGAAGCCCACATTGCTCTGCCGAGAGGATGCCAGGCAAGCGCACCCCGTGCTGGCTCAAATCCTCAGCTGCTGCAGTATAGGCAGACTCAAGATCTGTGCCATTTGCCGCCCCCACACCAGCCATTGTTGAGACCAGTACATTCAGATCGCTAGTGATTTGTCCTAGTTTGGTGTAGCGCACTCGTGGCGAGCGTGCCCCATCAAAGAACGAGGAAAGGTGGCATTCGATCAGCTTCTGCAACATGAACTCGAAAATATCCACTTGCCCATCACTCGCGATCAACCACTGGGTCGCCTTTAAAAATCGTTCGTACTCAGGGCGCGAAAGCAACCTCAGGCTTGGAATAGATAGGTCTATCAATGCTATTTTCTTGGATGAATGTTCCTCACCTAACACACCATTCCACCGCACTGCCAGATCAGCCGCAGCTTCCCCCATATCTTTAGTAAGAAATTTTATTTCTCCCGCTTGTAACTTCTGGTCGCTCGCCAAGAGTAAACCAAAGATCATAGCCTGTGCTTGCTCGCGATCATGGCACGCATCGATCCATTTAGAGTCCAACCCCCGCATCACCGCCGCACCGACCGCCACATTTGTCTGTGACATCTCCCCTAATTTGTCCCATTGCTCGCGCTGGACCACTACTGGGGCTGACTCAACACCAGCAAATCCGCTGGCAAGCCCACTGCTACGTGCATCCATTCCATCACCAGACCTTTGCGATCCCACTTCCGGTATATGAGAGTCCTCGAACTCACCATCCCAGTCAGCTTCGACAGCCTTGATCCTAACATCTAATGGTGGATGAGTAGCAAATCCGTAAGAAAACATTCCGCCGTCGGCGAAAAACATGTGACTGGCCTCAGAGGCTTTTCCAGCCTTCACCTCCGAGCCATATTGCTGGCCACCTATCTTTTTCAAAGCTCCAGCTATCCCTGAGGGGTCACGGGTGAATTGCACAGCCGAGGCATCTGCTAGATACTCTCGTTGGCGTGAGATCGACGCCTGGATCATCCGTGCGAAGAACACACCGATTGAGCCAATCACTAACAAAGCAATTGCTGCGATCAATCCGACCAGCGCTCCATTGTTATTATCCCGGCTGCGTCGCATGCTCATAAACTGCATATGAAACATCAGTTGACGCCCGATAAGCGAGAGCATCATGATGCCAAATAGCCAGCCGATTAGACGCATGTTCAGCTTCATGTCGCCGTTCAAAATGTGACTAAATTCATGGGCAATCACACCCTGTAGCTCAGATCGTGTGAGACGCTGGATACAACCACGGGTCACCCCGAGCACCGCATTTCCAGGCTCAGTACCCGCAGCAAAAGCATTGATCCCAGCCTCCTGATCCATCACCCAGATTTGAGGAACTGGCACGCCAGAAGAGATCGCCATTTCCTCCACCACATTCACCAGCTTTCGTTCATCAGTGTCCGTCGTGTGTGGGTCGACTTGCCGTCCACCCATATCGCGAGCCACCACGGCTCCACCGCCACTGAGCTGCATAGATTTAAAAATATTGCCCGCTAGAATCACTCCCGTCGTGAGAATCGTGACAGTCAAAAATCGTTCCAGATCCCAGAACTCGCCAGCCTGCTGCATACGGTAGCCCGCCGCATCTACCGACACCACAGTTTGGCTCATATAATACAATCCTAGGACTGCATAAATAGCCAGCACCACACCAACCACCGCCAACACAAAGTAGCCAATCAGCCACTTCGTCCGACGCCGCGCATCATCTTGAGCTTCGTAAAAATTCATTTATCTTAACACTGCTTTCTGGACCTTCCACCGAGGGCTGCTAAAACTTTACCTTCACTGCTTCGCGCTCGCTTGGGTCGGAGACTTCAAAGAGGATCGCATCGCCAAAGTTGAACACACCGGCGATGACGTTAGTCGGAAAGGTTTCACGCTTGGTATTATAGACCGTCACAGCATCGTTGTAGGCTTGGCGGGAGAAGCCCACTTTGTTTTCAGTCGAAGTGAGTTCCTCAGTTAGCTGCATCATGTTCTGGTTCGCCTTGAGATCTGGATAGGCTTCGGACAAGGCAAAGAGGTTTCCTAGTGACGCTCCGAGCGCACCTTCTGACACCATGAGATTTTTCATATTCGATGCATCATCTGGGCTGACGCCTTTACGTGCGCTCGATGCTGAATTACGTGCCGTAATAACAGCCTCCAGAGTTTCACGCTCGTGAGACATGTACTTCTTTGCCGTTTCCACTAAGTTAGGGATCAGGTCGTAGCGGCGCTTGAGCTGGACATCAATTTGGGCGAAGGCGTTCTTGTAACGATTACGCAGCTTCACCAATCCATTGTATGCTCCCATCGCCCAGAAAAATGGTATTGCGATGAGGACTGCTAAGATGATTAAGGTAATGGCCACACCGCTCATCGCGAGGGTGTGTGTGAAAAATGAACTAAGCATGGGTCTAATTGTGGTGGGTTGGAATAATTCTTGAATGGAGTACTCATAGGTTCAGACAAGTTTCACCAATTGGCGACTATAAAAATGACCGCTCTCTGTAATACCCGTCCAGTAACCTTGACACAGCCAAGCAACTTCCATCATAACTCATTTATCTTATCACCGAAATTCATGCACGCATTCGACCAGGCACTTGCCGATGCCCACTCCCCACTCAGCCGCAACACGCCTGAGATACTCCAGCTCAACATCGGTAAACTCTGTAACCTCACTTGCCTCCATTGCCACGTCAATGCTGGCCCCAAGCGGAAAGAAATCATGACCCGCGAGACAGTCGATAGAATCCTTACGTGGTTTAAAAATACTGACATCCCCACTCTCGATCTCACAGGTGGTACGCCAGAGATGATCCCAGACTTCAGGTACCTTGTAGAGAGTGTCCGAAACTTTGAAAATCCACGCACCGTGATGACCCGCCTGAATGCGACTATCATCGAGGAACCCGGCTACGAATGGATCCCCGAGTTCCACGCCAAGCACAAGATAGTAATAATTGCTTCGATGCCGTGTTATTCGCCAGACAACGTCAACGAGCAACGCGGTGAAGGAGTCTTTGACGCCTCTATCAGCGCTTTTCAGAAGCTCAATGCCGTCGGCTACGGTCGCGATCCAGAGCTTGAGATCAACTTTGTTTACAACCCTAACGGAGCATTCCTGCCACCCGATCAAAAAAGTCTGGAAGCTGACTATAAGGTCCAAATGAAAGAGCACTTCGGCATCGAGTTCAACGCACTCTACTGCATTGCTAACATGGCGATTGCGCGCTTTTCCTCCTATCTCAAACGCAACAACCAGCTAGAAGAATACAACCAACTCCTCAGAGAATCCTTCAATCCCAGCACGGTAGACGGACTCATGTGCCGCAACACCATCAACTCCTCCTGGCTCGGAGAAGTCTTTGATTGCGATTTCAACCAAATGCTCAAAATGGGCCTCAAAAATGGCGAGCAAGCCCTCCACGTCTGGGACATCGACTCCACGACCTTTCACAATATCCCGATCCAGACTGCGAACCATTGTTTCGGCTGTACCGCCGGCTCAGGCTCCTCGTGCGGGGGATCTTTGGCGTGAGGGAGTGAAAAGGAAAAAGGTTTTATCCTCCAATGTTTTTTTTGAGCTGGCCTGGGATAAAAACCTCGATGAGACCGTCTTAACTCTATAATATGGTTCAATAGAACCTTCTCAAAATAAACAGAATTCCATATCTATGAAAATATTCGGATACCACGCTTGACCAAGTTGTATAATCATCGGTGTGATGATCATTTACTTTATTGGTAGCAAAATTTATCAATTTTTCGCAGGCGGTTGATGTAAGTGATAATGAGCAGTTCGCTCATCATCTAATAAGCATACTAGTATGCCACATCACCGCTAGAGTATGACCGTCAGCTATTTTGCGCGGGGCGAGCATATCCTTCATTATTTTACTGAGCTTATCTAAAATAAGGCAGGTTGAGGTGGAATGAGGAAAAGTGACCAGTAATAAGGCTTTATCCTCTAGGCTTTTTCCTTTTTCCTTGATCCCATGAACCACGAGATCATCGTAGCGGGGAAACCGGCTCTCAAATACGCCAAGGATGGGACTGCGGAGTACCTCAAAAGGCTGACACGCTACGGTAAGTACAAGCTGACGCACATTAAGGATGGTTCGAGCGAAGACGTGTCCAAGCGACTTTACGAAGCCAGTGAAGGCACCATCCGAGTAGTCATGGATGAGCGTGGAACTACCCCAACCACCCAAGAGCTGGTCAAACTCTACAACAAGTGGGAGATGCGAGGCACCAAAAATATTAGCTTTCTTATCGGCGCCAGTGATGGGCACACCCAACAACTACGCGACGATGCAGATTTCATTCTCTCACTCTCCCCTCTCACACTGATGCATGAGTTAGCCTTAGTAGTGCTGCTAGAACAAATCTACAGAGTAGCCACCATCAAACGTGGTGAACCCTACCACCGAGACTAAGGGGGTAAATAAGCAGTTTCCAGCTCAGAAAATACGGGGCACCGTCGGTATACATCGCTAAAGCCGCGATACTGGAGCAAAGCGCTGTGTGCCAGGATCCACATGCATCTGCTACAATTGTAGCCGGCCGCTTGAGATCGTAGTCCACTGGTTATACCGGGTAAATAGCACTATCAATCAGCCCTAGGCAACACTCCAGGATTACTAACAAAAAACGCGACCTATAAAAGCCGCGTAATTCATTGATATACAGGTGGTACCACCGACCGGACTCGAACCGGTACGCCCCGAAGGACAGCAGATTTTAAGTCTGCGGCGTCTACCAATTCCGCCACGGTGGCATTTGCGCTAGATCTTATAAAATAAGCTCATTTGCAAGCTGCGATGCGGAGGTTACTCACGAGATTTGATCTCGTCAATGGTAGCTTTCAAAGACTTTTTCACATCCCCATTAGCTGCTTCATATGCAATGAGTAATGCAGGAAGAGCATCTGGAGTTCCGATCTTTCGGAGCACGTTGCCGGCTGAATCTAGCTCGACAGGCTCAAGATCAGGCAGTATTTCAATCAAAGCTAGTTCTGCTAGTTTGCCCGCCCGGATCAGTGTAGATTCATGGACTACACGCTCCTTCATCCATGCATAGAGGAGGATATCGCCAGCTCCTTCCACCTTTTGCGCGATAAGGTAGTTGAGATAGCTCAGAGGAATTGCTTTCTTACTCACAGCCATTTTTCGAGCCTTTGACACCACCAATTCTGAAGCATTATCTTGATCCATCCGGTCCCAGCGAATCAGGGCTTCAACTGCTGCTTCTTGGTGCTCAAAAGAATCGAGGTTTACTAGCACCTTAAATTGCTTGGCTATATCTGAACGCAGGGAAAACTTCTGAGTATTCGAGAGTCGCAGGACAGCTGCTAGTTGCCTCTCTTGGTCGATGTGCTCCAGTTCATCTAAGTTTGCCTCATAGAATCTGGCATTATTTTCATCGAGTAAGACGTCAGATTTAGAATTCTTGAAGGTATCGGGGTCTACTAACACTTCCACGATTTGAAGTTTTGGTCGAATTCCCATCACGGTTCCGAATTCACTCATCACCATCGCGGCGTCTTCAAGGGACTGCTCACTATTCATATAGACGAGTATGATACATGGAAGACCATTAAGCTGGCGGTTTGGGTAGACTCGCGGGATCTCTTCAGTCTTGAGAGCTCTAGCTAAGTAATCTTTGATCGTATCCAGATGGGCTGGTTTAACACGCATCAGCGCAACAGCAATGACGTCTTCAGGATTGGTGGCTTCGGTAATTTTTGCCTCTATCGACGCGTACCCGAGACCAACCTTGTAGGCTAATAATTCAGCTTCAGGATCTACCTCTTCCGGCTCGTTTACTTCTAAATTTGAATCATAATCTATTCCGATTGGTGATAATTTTTCCGGATAAATAATGGGCATGCTGCATACGCCTCCAGCCAGGATCAATGCTAGAATTACTCCAAATATTCGATATTTACGAAACCCAAAGATAATCAACAAGCTACCCAAAAATGCTGCGAAACCAACTAAAACCCAACGATTATCGTTGGTTATGTCAGTCATTACTCCCTGTTCCCCATTACCTAGAACAAAGAAAATTATTAACATGATCATCATTGATATGCCTAAAAAAATGGCTAATAAGCGCCGAGGTCCGAGAGGCATGAGCGCATTTGGATCCACCTCTTGGTCATATGCCGCTGTTCGGAAATGCACCTTCGTATCAGTAGACATTTCTGGAGTTTTCTTTGAAAAACCCTCCAGTCTATTCGCCTTATCCCCAGGGAAATAGCGCATGGCTAGCTTATCAATGTGCGCATCGGTAATCTCAAATGGATGCTGGCATGCTCGACACTCGACAGGGGTCCCCATTAACTCTTCTGAAACATCGAAGTGTTCTTTGCATTCTGGGCATTGGATTTTTATTTCGCTCATTGGTCAAGATTAAGTCAAATTTTGATAGTTCAAATGGTAATCAGGGACTGTTAGTATGGCGAGCCACAAAATTTCCTATGAGATCACGAGAGAAGCACTTGCCCTCACCCGCTATCGCAGGTACCTCTTATCCATGCTACCTGAAGTCGAGTCATTACTCATCGTCCAAGATCGCGATCAAAAGATCCATACCCTCAAGCAAGAACTCGCTAAAATCCCACGCGATAAGGCTCAAG
>JBLHPP010000054.1:0-11086 GCA_047624385.1 Crocinitomicaceae bacterium | reverse complement strand
GAAATCCTTTATCCTTATATTTTTTTTACAACAGCGTTAGGGACGTTAGAATCTTTCAATAAATCCAGAATCATTTGTGTGCTGGATGACGAAAGGACACCAGATTGATACACGCATTCCCCACCTTATAGTCGTATGTGTATCAAAGGTGCGCCCTTAGGCAAAATTTTATCACCCAGTCTAGAGAAAAGCTGAAACGCCCATGATAATGAAAGAAAGCTGAGGATTCTGGTGAGCATACTAAGTGAGCTCTTTTGGCAGCATCGCTACGAGTTTTTTGATGTCATCTGCTTGATGGCGGTTTGCTATGAGGATGGAATCACCGGTCTGGACGACGATGAGATCGCTGACTCCCAGCATAGCAACCTGAGTTTTTTTAGACTCAGTGAATATAATGTTGTTATGACTTTCTACCACTTTGAGTGGGCTGTTGGATTTGTTGTCGCCTTCCGCATCATCGAGGTATTTAGAGACGGAAACCCAGGATCCAATGTCATCCCAGTCAAAGCTCGCTTCGATATTGAGTACGTGAGCCGCTTTCTCCATGAGCGCGTAATCGATAGAGATTGGAGTGAGTTTTGAGAATTCATCCGCAACCGTAGCCTTGATGTCGTCGGATGCCATGAGTTGGGTGATGAAGCCTGCTAGCTCTGGGGCATGGAGTTCGAGTTCGTGCACGACTGTCGGAATGGACCAGATAAATATTCCTGCATTCCATGCGAAATTCCCTTGTTTGAGGAATTTTTCAGCAAGCTCTGGCGCTGGCTTTTCCCTAAAACAGGTGACGTCATGTGGGATATTTTTGACTCCAATAGGAGCGAGCGCGCTAGGAGAACCTCGTTCGACATAGCCATACGATGGGCAGGGCCAAGTGGGTTTTATGCCGATTGTGAGGAGTGATTCAGTTTGCTGAGCGGTATTGATGGCGTCAGTAAGGACATCGTGAAAGTTCACGACATCATCGATCAATTGGTCGGCAGGGAGGACAATCATAGTGGCCTCTGGATCCCGCGCTGCAATAATTCCAACACCCAAGGCCACAGCGGGGGCTGTGTCACGCTTGGCAGGCTCAGCGAAAATGTTTTCTTTGGGTAGTTCACTGGCTACTTTCCTAACTGCATCAATTTGCAGCTCGTTAGTTAGGATTAGAATATTCTCTTTAGGGATTAGGCCCTCGAGTCTAGTGATTGTCTTATTGAGTAAAGTGGTGTCTCCTAACAGCTTGAGAAGTTGCTTAGGTTTGGCGTCGCGTGAGAGCGGCCAGAATCTTGTGCCGCTGCCGCCAGCTAGAATGAGTGCGTATGTTTCAGCCATGGATTGAGCCTGCATTGTATCAAGTGACTAGAAAATAAGAAAAGCAGAAGATTTGAGCTTTTTTTTCAAGCTGATAGAGATTAACATAAATCTATGGATTACGGAAAAAGTGAAAATTCAAAGAATTGGGTTGATAGATCATCTGCTGCGGCGCCTGCGTTATTTGGTGCGGCTGCAGGTATATTCTTGGGTGATATGATGCACCGAGGAGCACGTCGCCCAGTGGCCGCGTCTCTCTTTTGTCTTGGTATGGCTGCCATTGCTCCATGTGTGGCTGATGTGGTGAAGCAAAAAGTGGCGGGTCCGAGCACACGCCGAGGTAGTCAGCGCACTTTAGCCAACATCCGTGATGGCGCAGCGATTTCTGACGTGGATATCTACAGCGATGAAATTGGAATTTAAGCTATCAAGCTCTGATTGTAGAATGCGTATCGGCTTTGCTGTTACGCATTTTTTGTCTAAAGTGACTACTCAATGTACCTAGAATACCCAAGAGGTGGTGCTAGAGCCAAAAAGTATTTAAGCCAGGGAGTGGTTTTGAACGTGCTGGGGTTAGATGGTAGCTATATGTACGTTCAGAATGAGAAGGGAGATGCAGACTATGTCTCTACCATGACGGTCGTGCCACATGGGCTCTCGGTAGCAGATTTTTCCACTCACTCTAAGTGACGTGGTAGCGACTGAAGAATAATCTCCAGTATATTATTCTAGTAGAAACGGAGCAAATCCATGTAAGTTGGCTTTGTGAAATATTCTGCACGAAACCCTTATCCATGTTTTGAGTGTTGGCTGTTGTTTGTTTCTGACCGGAGCTGTGGTTTCAGGCTTTGTCTTGGTCGCAATGAGAACTCAGATTTTGTAAGATAAAAATGAATACGATTACACACGCATTCTTACCTGTTCTAGGTATCCATTTGTATCGGAAGCTGAAGTCTAAAGAGGCTCTTTCTTTGAGGTACTACTTGTTAATCGCATTAGCGGGGGCGGCTCCTGACATTTTAAATCCACATTTCACTTTGGAGGCTCGCTTGTCGAGTTGGTCGCACAGCGTGTTCGGTCTAATTATTTTTGCTGTCTTTGTCCTCATTCTCTCTCAGTTAAAATCTCCTAAGCTGAGCAATCGCTGTGGTGGTGTATTGATCGCAGCGTATATTTTACATCTTTTTTGCGATGCTGTGGCAGGCGGTATAGCATTTCTTTACCCTCTAAGATCCGTAGTGACTGGAGACTATTACGTGTCTGCTCTTTGGTGGATTCCTCTAGATGTTGTTTGTCTACTAACTGCATATTTCATCTGGCGCTGTCCTCGCCTTAGACTCGGAACTAGTAAGTAAAGGTGATTGCTAGAAATTTGCTAAATTCTGCTGGTTTTTCGTTGCTCTAGGCATATAAACAAAGCTCGCGCTATCAACTATCGCACCTATGACTATGGCAGACTTTTCAATATTCGGGAGCAACCTCTGTGGAGGAAGTGGTATCGAGGAACTCATGGATGATCTCGGAAATGCCCTCAACGATGGTGGACCAGATATTAAGATGCTTGGAGGCGGACAGCCTGGTAGTATCCCTGAGATGAACGCTATTTGGCGTCGTCGTTTGGAGGAAATCATGGCGACACCAGGCGCTATGGAAGCGATGGTTGGCAACTACGACCCACCGAAAGGTAATCCTAAATTCATCTCAGCATTAGCCCAACTTTTCACCGAGCACTTGGGCTGGAATGTGACTGAGAAAAATATCGCGATCACTGCTGGTGGACAGACTGCTTTTTTCTTCCTTTTCAATGCCTTAGCTGGACGGACGCGCGATGGACGACGTAAGAAAATACTTTTGCCATTGGTGCCAGAATATATTGGTTATTCAAACCAGTCAGTAGGTGAAGATTTCTTCACAGCAGTGAAGCCAAAGATTGAATTGATCGGGGACCACCAATTTAAGTACCGTGTCGATTTCGATAAGCTTGAGATAGATGACGAAATCGCTGCTATTTGTGTTTCTAGGCCGACCAACCCAACGGGTAATGTGCTGACCGACAATGAGATGGCTAGGCTCTCGACAATGGCCGAAGAGAAGGGGATTCCTCTTATCATCGACAATGCCTACGGAGCCCCGTTCCCAAATATCTTTTTTGCTGATGCCAATCCTTTATGGAACGAGAATACGATTCTTACCATGAGTCTCTCTAAAATTGGTCTGCCCGGCACGCGTACAGGTATCGTTGTGGCTCCTGAGGAAATTGCCTCTGCGGTGGCCTCAATGAGTGCCATCGTCGGCTTGGCGAATAGCAATGTTGGACAGGCGATCATGGAACCTCTCGTGCGGAGTGGTGAAGTGCTAAAGCTCAGTAAAGAAGTAGTGAAGCCATTCTATGTGGAGAAATCACGCAAAGCGCAGGAGTGGGTAGCTGAGTTTTTTGATGACACCATTCCTTACCGCGTGCACTTGAGTGAAGGCGCCTTATTCTTGTGGATCTGGTTCGAAGATATGCCAGTGAGTGCAAAAGAACTCTATCAAAGGCTGAAGAAGCGCGGGGTCTTGATCGTGCCGGGTAACTATTTCTTCTTTGGCCTCGGTGATGCCGATTGGAAACACCGCAGCGAATGCATCCGCATGACCTTCACCATGGAAGAAAATGTGGTCAAGGATGGGATCGCAATTATTGCCGAAGAGGTGAGTAAGATTTACAAGTAAGAGCTCAATTGCACTTACTTATGAGTCATGGTCGTCAATCGACGCACTTGAATATTTAAACTTCTTGAGGTGGGGTTTTATCGAGTAGCTAGTATTTAGTCGCTAGCATCTTGATAGATGGAGCGAATAGCTAGCACGACAAAGCAAAATAATACGTCTCAAAGCTCACAAAATAGGCTTAACTAAGTGCCATTGGGGTCACCAAGCTATACGGTGGTCGTATTTAATCCTGACCTCTTTAATCGCTAGTCGAGAGAAGCGGGCAAGGACGCGTCATACATAGCGCGTGGGGAGCAAAAAATCAACATTTGTCAGTTTTGATTCGCTAAGAGGTTTCACGCGTTTTGGCAGGAGGAGATGCTCTAGATGGAGCCGCCGAAGGTGCCAAAATATTGTAGCCATCAGCCTAGGTGGAGCCGAGCCTACCGGATGCTCAGAGGTAAAGACTCCGCCCCCGAAGGGGCCGAATAACCGAAGATTACGGTAGGTGTTTCACATCGTAAGGTAGTCCTAACTTATCTAACAAATTTTTATACTCATCGAGAAACCCAAAATTCTTATGATGGTTTTCTTGATCTCTAATGTAGCTAATTACCTAATCTAAATGAGAGGTGCTGACGCTGAAAGCTCCGTAACCTTCTTGCCATTTAAAATGCGGCGCGTTCATCTCATTTTGAATCCAATGAGTCGACGCGCGTTTGAGTTGTTTTACAAAGTCTGTAATGGTCATAGTACATGGGAGATTGATCAGTAGGTGCACATGGTAGTTTATGCCACCAATCCATTGTTTGACGCTTCCTAGATTACCTCAAGCGCCAGCCATATAGGAATGGAGCTGAGCTTTCCACGCGTCTTCTATTATAGGTTCTCGGTTTTTTGTAGAAAAATTAAATAAACGTACAACTGGGTAAAGGTAGATATTGTATCGGGTAATCTAACAATGGACTCGTCGCACGGCTAGATTATTCGTGCTATTCGGCACCTTCGGAGGCGTTTCTTCTTTAATGGGGGACCGGCAGGCGTTCCTGAGGCAACAGTTACCGGCTATAATGTTTGCGCGCCTTGGCGGGGGCTTTGTGGATCTTTAATCAGTTTTTTAGGTCAATAAGAGATAGTTAGCTCTCTAGCTAACTAGCCGTTGACTATTAGTGGAGATTTCTCTAGCACTTTCACTGTGAATAAAGCAACGATTACTCTCCTACCATTTTTTTGTTCAGGTGTTCTATTTTCTGGTGAGTTGCCAGCAGATATTGCGGACACATCAAAAACACCAGTTGAGTTTTCGACTGGCGAAGATTTATTGCCAGAATGGGGCGTGGCAATGGCATTGCGCTCAGCTAACGTGCCATACGCTTCAGATGACAAGACAACATCAGACATCTTCCCGTTATTTTACTACGAAGGTGAACGATTTTTCCTCCGTGGTGACTATGGTGGTGTGAAGCTCTGGGAGGGAGACCAGTATGGGTTTAATGCTTTGGCGCGTCATCGGTTCACAGATGTTCCAGAAGAGTTTATAGATCGAGTGAATGGCAACACCTTAGACATGGGTCTCCAAGCGTTCTGGAAGCTCGATGAGCAATCCCAGTTACAGTTTGATGTTCTCAGTGACCCACAAGGCCGTTTCCATTCAGCAGCGCGTTGGGCAGGTGACTACCGTCGAGATAACTGGAGATTATTCCCAGAACTAGAACTACGTTTCACTGGGTCTGAGTATAACTCCCACTATTATGGTGTCGGCACCTACGATCTCAGTAAAGGAGTAGAAGCGAGCGCTCGAATCAAAGCACGTCGCCGGTTAGTAAATAACCTCTACATGGAAGGAAGTGTCGAGGCTACCTGGCTTGGATCAGAAGCCTCTAATAGTCGTGCTGTCGAAGACGACTTTGCTTATGAATTTTATTTAGGTCTCGGTATTTATGGCGAAGGAGATCGCAGTGTGAAAAGCTCACTTGAAGCGAAACCTTATTGGCGCATTTCTCAGGGATGGGGGACATCTTCTGATTTTCAGAATATGATTTTGGGTGAGCACAAGACAGATAAAGGTGCTGATGTTAATGTGACTTCCATCTTCTACGGCCACCCATTAGCAGATAGCATTTTTGGAGTACCTATCGAAATGTACATCACTCCAGGTGTTTCTTACCATTACGGATCGGATGTCCAAGATGCTTCGACTGAGTGGGTTTTAGCTTTTAAAGGCTACTACACATTCCCAACTCCTTGGAGGTTGCGACTTGGTATCGCTGAAGGAATCTCCTATGCAGATTCACTCACCTACTACGAAAGCAATGATTTAGATAAAAAAGGTTTCGATGAAAGTAAATTGATGAACTACCTAGACCTCACACTGGACCTCAATGTTGGTGACGTGTTTAAATCTGACAAACTTGAAGACCTTTGGTTTGGTTATGGTATTCACCATCGCTCCGGAATGTACGAAAGTTCATCAGCATTTGGTGATATCTCAGGTGGTTCAAATTTCGCGAATGTCTACTTGCAGTGGCACGGAGACTTCTAGGAATAAGCGAGTTTTTTTTAAACGTGAAAGTCGTGGGGTCGCGAAATATCCCATGACTTGGGTGGTTGCTGGAACATCTTTGTCCTATAATCGCACGCGATTTCACGGATTGGCTCAATTGGCCTTTCCTAAGCCCGCCGAGGACAATAGTTGCTCGCTATGGTGCGAGAGTGGTGGGCGCGGACTTCGCCACTATGAGATGAGTCACCGCTATTACTTGAGGTTGGTTTGTGGCTGCTAAACTAGCGCCAACGGCAAAAGCATTGCGGGGTACCACAAGTGTGGGGTTTTTGCGGAGATTTTTATTTTTTCGATTGGTGATGTCATTGGCAAAGAATGTGGATTCGCTAATGTTGAAGCTAGTACTACCTCTGCGGCCTCCCCATGGATCGACATAGCTGAAGCGATAATTTTGGCTGCCTACTTCTAGTATTTTTGGGGCACTGGTGATTGTGATGAAGTGGCTACTCACTTCGGACCATCGGTGACCTCCAGTGATTGGGGTGATTTTAACAAATCTAGATATATAGAGGAGTGGAGGGAACCCGTTCTTCAGCGACTGTGTGATGCTAGCATGAAGTTTTACTAGAAGCTCAGGGTGGGTTTGACCTTTAGTTAGAAAAAGTCTCTCCAGCCGCACTGCCGGCAGATGAGCCTTCTTGTGTAGCTCGTTGATGGCTTCAGTCAGATCATCTGGGCGTATGCCGTTCTTATCATCCCATCGCCTCTTTTGATATGTGTTGCGTGAAAATCGACTACAATAAGTCTTCGTGAAGTAGTTGAATTTCCCCTCAGCGGTACCTTTGATTTTGTGAGTCGAGGCACGCCAGTCGTCAGAGCTGAGTTGGTAGGCATTGAGTAATGCAACCGGACCGCAGGCAAACGCGTGGATTGGGATTTGATCGATCACGAGAGCGTCCATGTTTGGCGCATCAACCGTATCAGCACCCGCACACAAATTGGTAAGCAAGAGGCTGACCACAAAAAAAGAACTCCGCATAGAATGACTATGCGGAGTTTCTGGAAAGTTTGCAAGTGGCGAAGATTTCACCACTCGATTGCGGTAGCAGCCCAGGTGAGGCCGGCGCCGAAGACGACTAAGATAATCTTGTCGCCGCGTTCGAATCTTCCTTCGCGGTGCGCCTCATCTAGTGCGATGGCTACAGCTGCTGCTGAGGTATTGCCGTATTTGTGAAGATTCACAAATACTTTTTCGTTAGGGATGGTGAGGCGGTCAGCGATGGCATCGATGATACGAAGGTTTGCTTGGTGTGGGATGACGAGTTTGATGTCATCCGCGGTAAGGTTGGCGCGCTCAATCACAGCCTCGGAGGCTTTCTTCATGGCATTGACAGCAAGCTTAAATACCTCGCGGCCAGACATGTTGAGTGAAGCCAGCTTTTGAGCTGCGTTTTCTGGGGTTGTAGGGCATGCTGATCCGCCACCTGGGATGTTAAGGATGCCTGTGTGTTTACCGTCAGTTCCCATCTCAGTTGCTAGGATGCGGCCTTCACCTTCCTTCGACCGGCGAAGCACTGCGGCACCAGCTCCGTCACCGAATAGGACGCAAGTATTGCGGTCTTCCCAGTTGACGAATGAGGAGAGCTTTTCAGCTCCTATGATAAGAGCATTCTCGAATGCTCCGTCAGAAATCATACGCTTAGCTAACTTGAGCGCATAGAGGAAGCCAGAACAAGCAGCTGAGATGTCAAATGCGATTGCTTTATTCGCTCCAAGATTGTGCTGAACGTAACACGCCGTTGCTGGTGTGATCGTGTCAGGGGAAATAGTGGCCACGATGATGAGCTGAATATCTTCTGCTGGGATACCTGATTGCTCGAGAGCTTTCCTGGCAGCATTAGTAGCAAGGTGGGAAGTGAACTCGTCATCAGCAGCTATGTGGCGTTGCTTGATGCCCGTGCGCGACACGATCCATTCATCGGTGGTGTCGACAAACTTTTCAAGGTCAGCGTTGGTGACAATTTTTTCAGGCACATAGCTACCAGTGCCAGCAATCATTACGGGATATTCAGATGCAGATTCGCTCATCGCAGTTGGTGATAGCCGTGATAGTATCCATGGTCAACCTTTGACTACCTCTTGAATCAACTGATTTATGAATTGGTTGAAACAAAAATGGGAGCTCGTAGTGAGCTCCCATTGAGAAATGTATTTGAGGTGAATTACGAAGTCACTGCTGAGCGATCGTCGTTGAGGCCAGACTTCTCGATGAAGTAATCGTAGCCGCCGCTGTATTTGGTGAGTTTGCCGTCTGCAACGTGGACTGTAGTCTCCGCGAGGTTGCGGATGAAGTGCACATCGTGAGAGATGAAGAGCAAGGTTCCTTTGTAAGATCTGAGCGCCTGGACTAGAGCCTCGATAGAGAGGAGGTCGAGGTGAGTGGTCGGCTCATCCATTAGCAGGAGGTTCGGTGGATCTACCAGGAACTTCACCAAGTTGAGTCGTGACTTCTCACCACCAGAGAGCACGCGGACGCGCTTGAGAACATCGTTCTTGCGGAATAGGAATGAGCCGAGGATGGAGCGAGCTTCGTCTTCACGTAGCTCAGGATTAGCTGCTAGCACTTCATCAAGCACCGTGTTAGACTCATTGAGCGTTAGTGCGCGGTGCTGGGAGAAATAACCCATTTTAGTGGCGTATCCGAGATCACAGGAGCCTTCCTGAACTTCTTCGAACCCCGCTATGATCTTCATCAACGTGGATTTACCAGCTCCGTTTGGTCCGACGAGGACTGTGCGGTCGCCACGCTCGATCATGAAGTCAGTTTTATTGTAGATCACTTTTTCGCCGTAGGCTTTACGCACGCCTTTGAGTTCTGCTAGGATTTGGTTTGACCGTGGTGGGTCTGGGATGTTGAAGCGGAAAATCTTACGAGGAGCCATTGGCTTTATCATCTCAGCTTTGAGCTTCTCAACCATCTTCATGCGCTCGTTTACCTGTGATGACTTCGAGCCAACATTGCGGAATCTGTCGACGAATTCTTGAATGCGGTCGACTTCTTTTTGCTGAGCACGATAGCGTTGTACTTTTTGGTCGTATCGCTTCTCACGTTGTTTTTCGTATGAGCTGTAGTTACCGGTGTAGTTGATGAGTTTTTGCTCATCGATCTCGTAGACAGTTTCGATGATCTCATCCATGAAGTCACGGTCGTGAGAAATGACGAGCAAGGCACCAGGGTAGTTCTTCAGGTAGCGCTGGAGCCAGATGAGAGAAAGCAGATCGAGGTGGTTCGTTGGCTCATCCAGCATCAAGAGATCAGGCTCTTGGACGAGGAGTCGGGCAAGGTTAGCACGCATGATCCAACCACCAGAGAAGGTGTTGGCTGGCTCGTTGACTTGCTCAGGCTTGTAGCCGAGGCCCGCAAGGATTTTTTTAGCCTTTGGTTCTAGAGCGTAACCATTGTTCACGTCAAAGGTGTCTTGGGCTTCAGCGAATTCTGGGAGGTGGGTGGTTCCCGCAGTTTCGCATTCCCGCATTGTCTTGATGGCAGTTGCCATCTCAGGGGTGATGCCGATTGCTAGCTCAAGGATAGTTTCTGGGCCTGGGTCGCCAGATTCCTGTGCTAGGTAACCAGTGATTGCGTACTCATCGATATCTGCTTTTCCAGAATCAAGATCTTCTTGATCAAGGATGATACGGAAGAGTGTCGACTTGCCTGCGCCATTAGGGCCGACGAGGGCAACGCGTTCACCCCAGTTGATCGTCATCTTGGCTTCTTCGAAGAGAGTTCTCCCACCAATGGTCTTAGTGAGGTTACGAATCGTTAACATGCTTGATCAGTGACGCGGATTTATAGGATTTTCAACCCAAAACTAGTGCCTGTCGGCCAATTCTTTCGCTATAGGGCACCTCCGGCAACTCACGCTGTCGGTGTGTGAGTTATTAATTCTTTAAATTTGCGAGCGTAGCTCGTTTTTTAAGATAGGCCCCCCTTCGGGCTGGAAAGCCTTTCTGCGCAAGGCTGTGTTATTCTTCGTTCACGGATAAAAATCCGCTCACTCATCACGCCTAGCCTCGCTTGAAATTCTTTCCAGCACCACCAACGCTAGTTGCCGGGAGGTGCCCTATAATGCTTGAGTTTGAGGTGATGAAAGTGGACTTGGCCCAGAGTCGTATGTATAGTCTCACTTCGGAAAGGAAAATTCTTGCTGGAGGATTTGTATCTAGCTACTTCGCGGCAAGTGTGTTGCAGAGAATTATTCAGGTTACTTAATGAAAAAAGGTGTAGCGTTTCCTTGACGGACGAGGGGTCTTGTGGTTTTCTGCGCCCGCACCGCAACACAAGATGTGTTTCAAAAAGCACCCGTAGCTCAATTGGATAGAGCGCCTGACTACGAATCAGGAGGTTAGGGGTTCGACTCCCTTCGGGTGTATTTCTTAGGAATACACGAAACACAAAAGTGATGCAGCAAGCGATCAAAAGCACCCGTAGCTCAATTGGATAGAGCGCCTGACTACGAATCAGGAGGTTAGGGGTTCGACTCCCTTCGGGTGTATTTCGACGCACAAAAAAAGCGAAGCTCAAAAGGCTTCGCTTTT
>JBLHPP010000053.1:0-11368 GCA_047624385.1 Crocinitomicaceae bacterium | reverse complement strand
CAGACTGGTAACCCTTTAGCAGCTCAGCGGGAGGTCTAGAGCCGTCGAGTCTGCGTAATTCTGGTTTGTTATCAAAAAGATCAAGGTGACTCGGCGCACCACCCATAAATAGGTAGATAACGTTTTTCGCCTTGGCGGTATGATGAGGTGCTTTCGGAAGCTGCGGATTTGGCGCAGCATCAGAAGCGGAGGCAACACCTTTACCTAACATAGATGTGAGCGCAACGGAACCGAGGCTGAGACCGCAGTCCTTCATGAACCAGCGGCGGGAAAAGGAGCGCTGAGCGTCGTTAAGTGTAGAGTCGGGTAGCATGGATCAGTTCTTGGTAATAGTTTCGTCCAAGTTGAGAAGAATACGCGCGACCGTTGCGGCAGCAAATAACTTTTCACGTGGGTGGATGGAAAGATCAAGTGTGACAGGCTGGTAACTTTCTTTAAAAAGCTCAGCCTGCTCGGGGTCGGGAGAGAGGTTCATGTTGTACATAGAAACTAATGCTTCGACCTCTTCGGCATCAGGTGTCCTCGATGTGCAGCGCATGAAGGCGCGGCTGACCCTTGCCTCGAGAGTTCCTTTATCCGTGAGGATGATATGGGCAAGGCCTAGTGCAGCTTCCAGCGAGACTTGCTCATTGAGTGTCACTAGCGCCTGCAATGGGGTGGTGGAAATAGTCCTCCGTACGCATGAAACCGTACCGCTAGGGGCATCAAAGGTCGCTAACATAGGATACGGCACAGAACGGAACCGGAAGGTATAGAGAGCGCGGCGGTATCGCTGAGAATCTTTTTCCACAAACCAGGTCTTAGGCCCGTAAGAAACTGGTTGTTCGAAAAGGTAACGGGGGGCGGGAGGAAACACGCTGCGGCCACCGAACGCGGAATCAAGAAGTCCGGAGCTAGCGAGCTGGATATCGCGCACCGTCTCAGCTGGAACCCGGAAGCGAGGGCCGCGCGCTAAGAGGCGATTTTGAGGGTCTCTATCTAAGAGGGTGGGGCTAGCAACTGAGTTCTGACGATAGGTTGCACTGGTCGTGATGAGCTGGTGAATGTGCTTCAGGTCCCAGTTATTCTCCATAAATTCTACGGCGAGCCAGTCGAGTAATTTAGGATGGGATGTCGCAGCTGCTTGATGACCGAAGTCTTCTGAGGTTTCGAGAAGGCCAATTCCGAAATAGGCCTGCCAGATACGATTAACCATCACACGAGCGGCAACCGGAGATGCCGGATCGACAAGCCATTTCGCAAAGGTGAGTCGGGATTCGGGATCACCTTTAGGAAGCGGATGTAGAAACGCCGGGGTGTGCGGTTTCACCACGTGCTTTGGGTGAGTCTGTTCGCCGCGCTCGAAGAGGCGGGTCTCGCGAGGCGTCTTCGACTCCGCTGCCACTAATGCCCATGTGGGTTCGGGGAACTTCGCGTAAATACTGTCGACTTTTTTAGTGTCAGCGGCAAAATCTGGATTTTTTTCCCGCCAATGCGCGAACAATCGGGCCGATTGCTCAGTCGTGCGTCCCTCTGGGGCTGCGAGTAGAGCATTAAGAACCAGTGGTGGCATCTGATCTAGGGCATTGGGCAAGGTGGATGCCACCGAGATCCTGACTCGGCCAAAGTTGTAAGTCTGGTTGTCGTCTGAATTCAATCCACCATGCTGCAGGGCTAGGCGATATTTAAAATGGAATTTTGCTTCAGCCTTGAGAGGTTCGGTTAGCTCGAAAGTCATCGCTGCAGGCTCGTTGTTCCGGGCTGGGTCGCGTTCGTTTGTCCACGCTGTTTTTGGATCTCCATCTAGAGCGAAACTGCCAGGTCCTGTTGTCCTGTCGTCTGGCTCGCGTTTTGAATTACTCGGGAAACGTATCGGATCAAGTTTGGTGACCGGGGGATTGACACTGGCTACCGGGTTCGTGAAAACAAGTTTTTCTAGCTTCTTTGGGTCAGTTCCAGCGAGAAGGACAAATTCGCTGAGGGCACCAGTGCCTTTGGTTGAACGCCCAGGCCCTGACATCGGTAAATAAAGGTCATTCATTGCCTCGAAGCGCGCCGAACGGATGACTGGTATTTCCAGTGATGAGGTAAATGATTCGGACCCTCGGGTAGCGGCGTAGCCCATGTTGATGATCGACTTGTCAGGTAACGGCCAGAATTTCTGCCCCGAGTCGCCAAGCTGGTACAGCTCAAGCGCTTGCCACTTTGTGCGTGGTAGGGCGAGCATTTCCTTCTGCCATTGATTGAAAATAGCGCGCACTTCAGGAGAGTTCTCTGCTATTTCACGATCCACTGCGGCAATTTCAGCGAGTAATTGATCGGTAGTTTTTTTCTGCGACGGAGTAACTGCAGCGATGGAAGTCTCCCTGACTCCATTGAGAAAGGCAAACATTCCGAAGTATTCATCATGGGTCAGAGGGTCATACTTATGCGTGTGGCATTGCGCGCATTGTGCCGTCAGCCCGAGCATTGATTTACCTATAGCGTCGACCCGGTCGATGACGCCCTCAACACGGAACTGCTCAGGCTTCGCGCCACCCTCTTCATTCGTCATCGAGTTACGTAGGAAGCCTGTGGCAATGCGATCACTCTGAGTGGCATTGGGTACTAAGTCTCCCGCGATCTGCTTAATGACAAATTCATCATAGGGCATATTGTTATTCATCGCATTGACGACCCAGTCACGGTAGAAATGATGGTAGCGCGGCAGGTCTTTTTCATACCCGGCTGAGTCAGCATAGCGCGCAGCGTCGAGCCATTCCCGGCCCCAGCGTTCACCGAAGTGTTTACTTGCAATCAGGCGGGTGACTGCCTTTTCTGTCTCACCGACTGATGATAATTCATCCAGAGTCGGGGGCAGACCCGTAAGATCCAGTGACAGTCGGCGAAGAAACGTTTGAGAATCAGCGGGTGGCGCAGGCTGCAGATTAGATGCTTCGAGCCGCGCTAACACAAAATCGTCTATCGTATTTTTTGACCATGAGGAATTCTTGACCTGTGGGACTTCCGGACGCTTAGGAGTCTCAAATGCCCAGTGAACTCCCCACTCAGCGCCCTCACTAATCCATTGGCGAATGAGCGCTATTTGCTCTGGCTTTAGTGGCTTCTTTTTATTCGGAGGAGGCATCAATTCATCCGGATCCGTGTGGGAAATCTTTTTAAGAATGAGCGAAGCATCAGGATCGCCCGGTACGATGCCATAGCCGCTTTCACCCCCCTTCAGTGCCTTTTCACGAACATCTAGGCGCAATCCACCCTCGACCGTTTCCTCGTCAGGTCCGTGGCAGGCATAACAATTCTCCGAAAGGATCGGCTGGATCTGGGTGATGAAATCAACCTTCTCTGCAACGGCAAGCGTGGGCACTAGAATGGCAACGATTAGTACGAATATTCGCATAAGAAAACAGTACTCTATAGGGGCTTAATTTTTCAATGTTAAATGCAGCAATTAATGGTAGAATCCGCGCATTATGATTCCGTGCAGTAATTATTCTGGAGACAATATAGCAAGACTCTTCGACCACCTGCCGATGGTTATATTCTATATGAAGGATGCAAACGGGGTATTTATCAGGTGCAATCGGCGTTTTGAAGAATACCACGGTCTGGAGCCTGGGGGGGATTAGGACTTACCGATTTCAATCTCCACCATCAGGAATTAGCAACTCGCTATCGAGAGGAAGACAAGCAGATCATGGAATCGGGGATAGCAATGACTAATCAAACCTGGATGGTCCCCAGCGCGAAGGGATTCGTCCGCTGGTGGCTATCGAGTAAAACGCTAGTGCGCACAGTTGATGGTAGCATCGCGGGCGTGGCAGGTGTGATGCACGAGATTTCGGGTACGGCTGCCATCCACAGTTCTTTCTCCAGAATTGAACCTGCATTGAAGTTGATTCATGGCGGTGATATGGAAGAACTATCAACTGAGAGACTGTCGGCCACTTGCCATTACTCGGTAAGTCAATTCAACCGGGTATTTCGCAAACTTATGGGTCAATCACCTCGCCAGTATATACTACAGCACCGGGTTGAAACGGCAAAGAATCTACTTGCGATGACTAATTTGACGCTCACCGAAGTTGCAATTCAAGCTTGCTTCTACGACGCTAGGGATCTGGGTAAGAGATTTCTTAGCTACGAAGGAATCACACCAATGGGATATCGTCTGAAACTTCGAGCTGTAGCTCAATCAGCGATTACACACTAGCATAGATCATGGAAATATCTCCATAGAAAACACATCCTGACTGCTGGTGATTTAATTTTTGTAGGTGACGTTTTAACGTCGTTGAGAGGGAATAAACTGGGTGATCTCCTTCTTGCGTCGGTCCGGTAAATATGCTGTCGTTTTTAAAGGTGGAAAGAGCAAGGTAGAGCTAGGCACTAAGTAAACATCGATAAGAAATAGTTTGATTCGTCGTAAATAGACGTTATTTTGCCGCGAATAGATTGCTTAATGCTCTTGAGAATAAAGGTTGAGAATGCCAGTTTTGCCACCAAGCACAACTTCCTCCTCAAGTGCTAAGAAGCTAAGGTGTGATGAAATCCAATTCGCCGAGGCCAATGACACGATTGTCAAAATTATTTACTCCCTTATTAAAATGAACAACCATCTAGTCTCAGAAGCAAAATCGTCAGAATTAAGTACTCCGCAGGACGGTCAAGAATCACTGGAGTCGCATGCTCCTTTGGCAAATGGAGGTCAGGAGGCAGGGATGGCGGTTGCTGAAAAGCTCGCTGGACTAAGGTCCGCAATGTCCGCTGAGGGGATCGACGCCCTGATCGTAGATAATACGGATCCACACGGCAATGAATACGTAGCGCCGCGCTGGTGCTGCCGACAGTGGCTGACAGAAATGAAAGGGTCTAGCGGAATGGTAGTAGTGACGGCTGATTGGTCTGGCCTGTGGACGGATAGCCGCTACTACGAAATTGCAACCGCCGCGCTTGAGGGAACCGAAATCGAGCTGGTGAGGATGAGTGATATTGGTGTTGCAACAGTGGATGAATGGTTGAAGGCAAATTTGGAGGAGGATCAGACGGTCGGATTCAACGGCACTGATACCAGCGTGAAGCAGGCGGATGCCTGGAGTGAGAGTTTCCAACAAGCGGGCCTGAACGTGCGCAGTGATTTGGATCTGATTGATCTGATTTGGCTGGACCGCCCGGCGGCTCCCAAAGGTGAACTATTTTTAGTGGACGATAAGTATATGGGTATGAGCATCGAAGCGAAAGTCGCTGAAGTGCGCGTGAAGATGAAGCAACAGAAACTCGATGCCTACCTATTGGGTCGCACGGATGAATCCTGCTGGCTGCTGAATTTCCGTGGCACAGACATTGAAGCTTCTCCCACTCCTTATTGTCACACATTGGTGACGCCCGAGGACGTGTTGTTCTTTGTGGATCCTGAAAAATTAACTGCCAAAGCTGTCTTAAAGTACGAAGCGGCGGGAGTGACACTCAAAGGCTATAACGAGATCGAGTCTGCACTGGGTGACTTAGATGCCTCGACACGCTTATTACTAATTCCGGAGTATGCAGGTTTTAGCCTAGCTAAAGCAGCCAGTCATTGCGTGCAGATTAAGGGCCGTGCCATTGTGACCGATCTCAAGGCGGTCAAAAACTCTGTGGAGGTCGCGCATCTCAAACAAGCGCTCATCGATGATGGTGCGGCAATGGTGAAATTCTTCGTTTGGCTCTACCGTAGCATGCGTGAGGGTGAGGATATGTCCGAGCTCAAGGCAAGCCGCAAACTAGAAGCGCTTCGCGCTGAAGTGGACGGCTTCCGCCATGTGAGCTTTGAGTCGATCATGGGTTATGGCCCAGACGGCGCGCTCAACCACTATTCAGTGGATGAAGAGTCGGACAAGCCAGTCAAGAATGAGAACATCTTCCTGATCGACTCGGGTGGAAACTTCCTGCACGGCACCACGGATACGACACGCACCATTCCGATGGGTGAACCCACCCAACTGCAGAAAGAGGACTACACTGCGGTTCTCAGCAGTATGCTGGAATTGCTCATGCTTGAGTTTGCCGAAGGAGCCAACGGAGCACAACTCGATGGAGTCTGCCGCCAGGTTCTGTGGAAGCACGGACGTCATTTCAAACACGGCACCGGCCATGGTGTGGGATTCGGCCTAGAGGTTCACGAAGGGCCTCAGAATATTTCCGGAAGAAGTACTGAAAAGATGATGCTCGGTATGATCTCCACGATCGAGCCCGGTTGTTACCGCGCCGGTAAACATGGAGTAAGGATCGAAAATATGGTTCACACAGTGCTTGGTCAGGACTCCGAGTTCGGCCGGTTCTTCAAGTTTGAAAACCTGACGTTGTGTCCAATTAATACTGATTTGATCGAGAGATCAATGCTTCCAGCCCATCAGATCGAGTGGCTCGACAACTATCACGTCGAGGTGCTTGAGAAACTGTCCCCTCTGCTTAATGCCGAGGAACGTGAGTGGTTGGCGCACGAGTGCCGTCCTTTTGCCCTTTAGTAGTCTGGCTGAGATCTTAAAATAACGAGCCGTAGCGTTGCTGTAGCTGGGCTTGCCACTTTTCTAAGAAGGATAGATTTCTGGCGGTTTGTGGGAGGTCTGAGTCGTCTCTGAGGACGCTAAAACTCGCGGTGATTCTTGACTGATTCGACTCAATCGTGGCGATGAGTTCACTGAGCTTGTCTTGGAGTTCCATCGATTCGGCCTCTAGCAATGCTTTGGCGAGAATGCTTGAAGCAGCAGACTTTTTACGGATGAAGGAATCGGCTTCTTGAACCAGTGATCCGACCAGCATGAAGAGATTCATCAAGTCGTTACTCACTGCCCCTCGCGCATCGTATGCGACACCTTCATGTTCCATGAAGGCTTTGAGTCGTTTTGACGGAGAGCGTAGGATCGCGTAATCGAGGTTGATTTTCTCGAACTGGGTTTTATCCCCACTATTATCTGGGTGATTCTCAGCAGCTAGTTTCTGATAGACCTCACGGAGGTTATTGAGATCTAGCTCTAATGTGGGAGTGAGGGAAAAGGTGTCGAAGGCGTTCATGGTGGTTGGTGCAAAATTTACAGAGTGGTGAGGCTTTGGATAAATGAGAATCGATAATTAGCACGGCAATATCTAGAAAGGAATTGCCAGATGTGGTTCGTCTTCGAAAGTTAAAGTTTTTAAAGGATCCCTTTCATCTGCAATAAGAGTTTCCGCGCTGACTCCGAGATTATCATGGAGATCTGATCCTAGACTCCAAATGAGTTTCTTCTTTTTAGAGTAAAGAAGAGGCTTGTCGGTGAAGGGGTCGAGCGGAATAGAAGCGATGTATTGGGGAACTAGATCTGCTAGATTATCTGGGAGTTTATTGGCGTGATCGCTAGAGTAGGATCGTAATGAAAGGAGTAAGTTGAGAGTTCTATTTTTTAGGATAAGGATAGTGAAATTTGATTCGAAGCGGTCATAGCCCCCCCCACCCTGCGCTATAATTTCGTTGCCAATATAGTTACCCGATAGAATGAAGGTGTTTTTTTTGGGCAGTAAATCGCTTATTTTTTTACCGATGACCTTTCGCTGTGAATAATCTGATGCGGGTAATTGCTTAGTGAGTCGTAGGATTTCAGTCGAAGTATTTTTAGTTTTATTAGGTTGATAGAAGAACGCTTGAGCAATCCCGTTGGAGCTGAACTTCGTGAGCTGGCCTCCCGGATCACCAGAAATGTTATCTAGCGCTGAGTTGATCCATCTGCACTCACAGTTTATAGTATTGGTATATGATGTTGTGAGTAGTTCTGTAAAATAGGCGTCCTCAAATAGGTGCTCTGAATCTAGAGTTCCATGTGTCAATAAGTGAAATTGCTCGACCTGTAATTGCTTTAATAAATGTGTAGCGATGATGTGTATGACTATTGCCCCATCTGATTTTGTATACTTTACGCTGAGGCTCTTTAGCTTGTTATAGGTTTCAAGAGCTTCAACGGGCTGTTGGTTGGCTTGATGGTAATGGATTCTTGCCGATAAAATCTTTGAGAGATAAATGAGATTCATCGATAGATATTCAATCGCCATATCGAAGCTAACAGGCTCTTGAATGTAGGGCTTAGCAATTGCTTGGCTGATACGTTCTAAGGATTGAGGATTCGATTTGTAGAGCTTTTCAAAGGCTAGAATATACTCAGTTTTAGTTCCCATACCGTTAGTGAGTTCCTCGTATTCTGGAATTATCGAGAGAGTGTTCAATTCAGCGATGAGTAATGGAAACCCATTTTCCTCTTGAGGTACTTCCGTCAGCACGGGTTCTAGGTCTGAGAAGTCATCAATTGGTTGATCGGCGAATTTGGCTAGATAGAGCATCAAGATTAGGAGGAAT
The DNA here is from genome assembly GCA_047624385.1 of Crocinitomicaceae bacterium. Classification (GTDB taxonomy): domain Bacteria; phylum Verrucomicrobiota; class Verrucomicrobiia; order Verrucomicrobiales; family Akkermansiaceae; genus Rubritalea. The sequence continues at coordinate 3,033 of JBLHPP010000053.1, read as the reverse complement.
ACGAAGATGATTCCGAGGAAATAGAGAAAGAATTTTTTCATTAAAATAGTAGGTTAGGAAGCTTCCAGTCAGAGAGGAGCTTTTTTGAGGATGATTTTCCTGGCGACTTTTCCAAGGCGTTCATATTAGATCTGGGTTTATTTTAGGAAGAGCTTTCACAATTTTCAAAGTCCCAGAGAGTCGAGAACAATAGAGCGCTACGCAGATGAGTGTGATGAAGACGCTGCCCGCAGAGGAGGCGGAAACTATCATGGTTATAGCTGGTGGCAGCTTCCCGCTAAGAAGGAAGGATAGTCCAAAGCTAATTCCATTCATAATCAGGACAAAAAATAGAGCTTCACGCATAGGCTTGAGCCAGACTCTGTTCTCAGGGTATCCCTTCTCTTTAAGCATTTTTCTAAGGGAAAGAGAGGAGAGTAAAGCGATAAGTATAATGACGATCATATGGTCTAAATCTGCGCAATCTTTGCCAATGCGCGTTCGGCGGCGAAGAGCCCGACGGTGGCGGTCATGTGGGTGATCGAGCCATAGCCGCTGGCGCAGTTGAGTCGCATATCGCGGCCATCTGCATCCTTAGGGCGTTCGGTGGATACGCTGCCATCGCATTGCGGGAACATGGCTTGTTCAGTCGAGAAAATGGCTTCAATTTTAAATTTCTTTGGTTTCTTGGTGTCGCCTTTGGGGAATCCATATTGGCTGCGGAGCTTGGTGCGCACTTGCGCCAGCAGTGCATCGTTGGTCACTTTACTGAGGTCTGCAATTTGGATTTTCGACGGATCGCGAAGCCCTCCGGCTCCACCACAGCAGATGACGGGGATATCGCGTTTTTTGCATTCGACGATGAGGTGGGTTTTTTCTTTCACCCGATCAATCGCATCGATGACTACGTCGAAATTATTTTCAAAGAATCCATAAGACGAGCGCTCGGAATAGAATCCTTGGATATTAGTGACGACACAATCTGGGTTGATGGCTTTGATCCGCGCTTCCATGGCATCGGTCTTTTGCTGGCCGATGTTGCCATCCATCGCGTGGAGTTGGCGGTTGATGTTAGTCACACAAATTTCATCGAGGTCGACCATGGTGATACTACCGACGCCTGAGCGGGCGAGGGCCTCGACAGTCCATGAGCCAACGCCACCAATACCGACGATCGCCACGTGCGACTTGGTAAACTTCTCTAGAGCATCGACCCCGTAGAGCCGAGCAATGCCGCCGAAGCGTGAGACTGTGTTTTCTGAAAGATTCATCGGTAGAGATATTTAGATTAGTCCAAATTCTTTGGCTTTATAGAGGCTGGCGTGGATTTTAAAATCGATGAGTAAGCCCTCGGCCAGCTTTGTCGCGAGAAAGCGATCAAGCTCAGCTAGAGGGACGACGTGGACAGAGATGTCTTCGCCGTCGACTCCACCGCCTTCGTGGACTTTGCTGAGTCCTGTGGCGGCAAACATGTGGGTGATTTCTGGTGTCATTCCGGCGGAGGTGGGGGCTGCGATTAGCTCGATGATTGATTCCGCTTTATAGCCGGTTTCTTCTAGTAATTCACGGCCGGCGCAGTCGGCAATACTTTCACCTTCAAATTCTGGTTCGTCTCCGACTAATCCAGCGGGCACTTCGATCACACGGGATTGCATAGGAACGCGGAATTGCTCCACTAGAACTATTTCAACCGCGTCGGTGATCGGCAGGATCGTGGCACAGACTGCGGCATTTGGTCGCAGAGCAAACTCCCAATTTCCTCGTTGGTAGAGTCCAAGGTACTTACCTTCGTGAAGAACTTCGATTTCGCACATGCTGCTATCCAATAACTGATTGGTGGGAAGGTAAAACCTTTTTTAGGATAGTAGAAAGTTACTCGTATTACTAGGGATTAAGCACTAAAAGATGGCCATGCTAATTGAACGACAGGAAACCAAGCGGCGGATGAGCCGTATTGTGAAGCACAATGGAACAATCTATCTCTGTGGCCAGGTGTGTGCGGATGCCACACAAGGGATGGCAGAGCAGACTCAGACGATGCTAGACAAGGTTGATGAATTATTGCTCCAGTCGGGATCCGACCGTGAGCACATGTTGTCAGCTACCGTGTACGTCCGTGATATGAAGGACTTTACTGTAATGAATGCAGTGTGGGATGCGTGGGTGCCTGAAGGGTATGCACCAGCCAGAGCTTGTGTGGAGGCTCGGATGGCGCGTGCTGAGCTTTTAGTCGAAATTTCTGTGGTGGCAGCGGAAATAGTATAGAGCTGCCAGTTGGAAAAAAATAAGCGCACGGGGCAACCCATGCGCTTATTTATTAAATATGTTGAGAGGATATTATCCTTTCACCTCTTTTTCAGGAGCCACTTTGAATCCTGATTTAGTGATGACCTCTGTGACCTGAGCTGCAGTAGCTCCATCGGAAAGTACTACGTCAACACTGCCAGACTTATGGCAAATCTTTTTAACTTCGACACCTTTGACAGCTGCGAGAGCTGTATTGAGTTTCTTTGAACAACCACCGCAAGTCATGCCAGTAACGTTGACGTGAGTGATACTAGCTTTTTTGCAGTCTTGTGGGCACTTTGATTTTGCTAGGTCGCACTCTGTCGCGCATTTAGCCTTTTTAGTTACAGCTTTAGCTGTGTCAGCATGGGCAAAGCCTGCAAAGCTAGCGAGCATAGTGACGGCAAGTAGGATCATTTTTGTTTTCATAGTATTGGTATCGGTTTTTTTATTTATTTAGGCGTGATTGCTTTTGTAGCCTCTATAACTAGGAGATCAAAAAACTACCTTTATTCCGGACAAATGTAAAAAATTAATTTTAGGGTAGCTCCGGTAACTAGCGATGATGATGCAGAAAAGTAAAACAAGTAGAGCAAGGCGCATTTCACACAGAGATAAATATCTCTGTGTGAAATGAAACAAAGCTATACGCAGGTTTACTCTTCTGCCCGTAGGGTTCTATTTTAATCATCTAATCTTCGCTTACAAATTTTCAACCTAAACACACAAAACAGCATCGTCGGTAGTTGCCGGAGGTGCCTTTTACGG
>JBLHPP010000052.1:0-11383 GCA_047624385.1 Crocinitomicaceae bacterium | reverse complement strand
GTGAGTCCAGTTCTCTGGCTCTATTGGCCTGGCTACTAGATCACCATGGGGGAGAATACTTGGTTTTATTTTGTAGTGTGCTAATATTGATAAATATACCAATCGGCACTCTGGTGGGAATAGCAGTCCTAGTCGCTCTTAGCAAAGCTCCAGAGCTATTTGGCCAAGGAAGGGTGACTCATAAGGAACTCAAGGCTGAATTCAAAGAACGAAAGCGTTTGAAGAAAGAGGCTAAGAAACTAGCCAAGTTTGAGAGAAAACAGGCTAAAGCCTAGCCTTGCCATCCTAGCAGGCTTTTGTCTTGCCTTGGAGTCAAGTTTCTTAGATCTATTGAGCATGGCCGAAGTAGGATCTACATTTACAATGACGGCAGGAGAGAAGGCTCCTGATTTCACGCTTCCTAACGGAGTAGGTCTGGAGTTTTCGCTTTCTGCGAGCTTGGGTAAAAAGGGCACGCTTGTGATGTTTGTTTGTAATCATTGTCCCTTTGTGGTGCATCTGGCAAAGCAAGTCGGAGCAATGGCTGCTGAGATGCAAGGGTGGGGTATAAAGACCATCGCAATTAGCTCGAACGATGTGGAGAATTACCCTCAGGACGGACCTGAAAAAATGCTCGAATTCGCCCAAGAAAGCGGCTGGAATTTTCCTTATCTGTACGACGAAAGCCAAGAGGTGGCGAAGAGTTATCACGCGGCCTGCACCCCAGACTTCTTCTTGCTAGATTCTGATGGTTGCCTCTTTTACGCTGGTCAGTATGACGATTCACGCCCTGGAAATAACGAATTAATTGACGGTCGAGACCTGAAGTTAGCGATCCGCCAATTACTAGAAGATGGAACGCCAATCCGCGATACAAAGCCAGCAACTGGCTGTAATGTCAAGTGGAAGCCCGGCAACGAGCCAGACTACTTTGGTTAACCAATAAACGATACGACCTAGGTTTATTAATTAGGGTTGTTGGCTGATTAGGCGTTCCCTAGTTTGCCAACCCACACACTATATTACACATGAATGTATTAGCAGCAGTAAGAAGTCTAGCCGGCATCGATATGGCTATTTTGGGGGCGTTTTTTGTATTAGCTCTCGGCATCGGTGTTTTTGTTTCTAGGCAAGCAGGTAAGTCATCGGGGGAGTTTTTCCTCTCAGGCAAAAACATGCCATGGTGGCTACTAGGTTTCTCGATGGTCGCAACGACCTTCTCTACCGACACTCCGAACTTTGTAACCAATATCGTCCGGGTGAATGGTGTGTGGTCGAACTGGATGTGGTGGGCCTTTGTTCTTACTGGCATGCTCACAGTTTTCCTCTACGCAAAGCTTTGGCGCCGTAGTAATGTGATGACGGATGTTGAGTACTACGAATTACGTTATTCTGGTAAAGAAGCAGCATTCCTGCGTGGCTTCCGAGCTCTCTATCTTGGAGTTATATTCAACGTGACTGTGATGGCTGGAGTCACACTAGCAGCTATCAAAATTGGTGGAGTTATGTTGGGCTGGGAACCTATTCAGTCTGTTGCATTAGCCATGATTGTCACAGTGGTGTTCTCCTCAATGGGCGGATTCAAAGGTGTTATTCTTACTGACTTCTGTCTTTTTATTATTGCGATGATCGGTGCGTTTGCCGCAGCTTATTATGCTATTCACAACCCAGCGATGGAAGCTGCTGGAGTTACTAGCGTGAGTGAACTTTTTAGTCATGACGCAATCAAGGACAAGCTCAGCTTGACCCCAGATTCATTCGACTTGAGTAATCGCGATGTCAAGAATGCTGTTATAGGTCTGTTTGTTCTACCTCTAGTAGTTCAGTGGTGGGCTGCATGGTTTCCTGGGGCTGAGCCTGGTGGCGGTGGTTACCTAGCTCAACGTATGCTTGCCGCTAAAAACGAAAAGCACGCTGTAGGAGCGACACTCTTCTTCCAAGTTGTGCACTATGCCGCACGTCCATGGCCATGGATCATCGTAGCATTGGCTTCGATGATAGTATTCCCAATGGGGACACTTAAAGAGCGCGACGCAGCTAAGGCTGAACTGGCATCGCCAAAGGTGGTAGCTATTGTTGAGCAAATTAACTCAAATCCAGAAGAAGTGTCAGACGCCGATAAAACTCTCGTCCAAGACCTCACATTCGAGTCTAAAGGACTCACTACATTGAGAGATGAATTCGACCCTAAGATTGTTCCTAACGATAAACTTGATCACGACTTGGCATACTCAGCTATGCTCAATTACCTTCCTGCTGGATGGTTCGGTCTAGTACTCACGTCGTTGATAGCAGCGTATATGTCTACAATTTCAACCCATCTCAACTGGGGATCTTCTTACATCGTAAATGACTTTTGGAAGCGCTTTGTAAGCAAAGAGGCATCAGAGAAAGAGCTTGTTCGCGTGGGTCGTATTTCCACAGTAGTAATGATGATTCTCACAGCAATATTAGCGCTTCAGCTGCAGAGTGCACTGCAAGTATTTGGTATCATTATCAATATTGGGGCGGGAACTGGCCTTCTCTTCATCCTTCGCTGGTTCTGGTGGAGAATCAACGCCTGGAGTGAGATTTCAGCAATGATCGTGTCCTTTGTTTGCGCGATTACTTTCGAAATCGGCAAATCACAAGCTGGCTGGGAATTTGAAGGTTGGGAGTCGACTCTCTGGATAGTAGGGATCACGACACCTGCATGGATTCTGGTGACACTCTTCACAAAGCCAACTGACGATTCAGTTCTTCGGAGCTTTGTTACTAAGATAAACCCTGGTGGTGCTGGCTGGAAGAAAGTCTTCCGCGATGCAGAAGCTGCGGGCGAGCCAATCAAACCTGAGCACGAGCCTGTAAATATTGGGCTGGGTATCATCAATATGATACTCGGTTGTCTACTCGTATATGGAATTCTCCTCGGTGTAGGGATGGTTTTATACGGTCAGCAAGTTGCAGGGTATGCAATGATCGGGGGAGGTCTTCTTGCCGGTCTTGGTATTGCGGCGACTTGGAAAAAGTCGATGAACTAGGCTATTATAATAAGTTTATTTCACACCACACGACAAAAATTTAAGCACCGGGTTCTACAATCAATGTGATTACTCAGTGTGACAAAACCTTGGAGTGCTGTGGCTTGATACATGGGGTAGGAGATTTTCAGATTTCCGGGTTCAGTGATCAGACATGTTTGATGAAGCCTGTTGCTGATTGTGTGGTCTGAGAGTTATGAGAATGGTTATATTCCGGGTGGTCCTGCCACCGCGCGCTTCGAGCCGCCCCAGCCCCAGAGCTGAGTCCAGCCCCAGCACTCCGAGGGAAAGTGTGGTTATTGACTCTGGGATGATGAGCTTTGATCCATCAGTAAACCATTTTGAGGAATTCTGGTAATTCTGTATGAAAAATTGTCGTTTAGTGTGAGTCTATTTAAACAAAAAGCTTCGAGTTATATCTACAGCTCGGGGCTTTTCTGTTTTTAAATGTGTGGCCTCTTAGAGTGGCTGAGAGGCGAAGGACTTGATGAAGTTAGAGAAATATGTGTGGCCCGCTTCGAGATCGCAGATGTTGATAAACTCGTCCTTAGTGTGAGCTTGGTTGATGGAACCAGGACCCAGGCAGACGGATGGAACGCCAGCGTGTGATAGATGAGCCGCGTCTGAGAACCACGGAGCACCGACGAGTTGGGTTTCAGGATTTGCTTTGAGTAATTGCTGGATGATCGGGTCGTTGGTGGGAGTTTCCATCGGTGGGTTCTCGTGGGCGTTGACGACCTCTAGTGGTAATTCCTGTTTTTTTATGAAATCGAGTACCAGCGCATGCGCTCCACCTGCTGCGTGAAGTGAGGGGGTGGTGCGAATGTCAATCTCAGCTTCTGCGTGGTCAGGGACGATGTTAGGGCGAGTACCGCCTTTGATGGTGCCGATGTTGAATGATGAATGTCCAAGAACCGGATGAGTGAAGGTGGCTAGTGTGTCAGGAAGTCTTCGGTTCAGGTGGTCGAGCGAGCGAGCGAGAGTCATGATGGCATTGGAGCCGCGCTCGGGTTGTGACGCATGAGCAGCAGTACCCTTCGCTACGACAGTGAGCCAGAGTGAGCCTTTGGTCGTATAAACGATATCTAGAGACGTTGGCTCGCCGGCAATCCCAAAGATGTATTCCCCAGCGTGGCACTCGGCAAAGTGCTTGGAACCATGTTGAGAGGATTCTTCTGCCATGAAGGCAACGAAATCGATGGCAATGGGGAGTTCAGCTAGCAATGTTTTATTTTCAATGAGAGCAGTGAGCATGGCAGCCATAGGGCCTTTGGTGTCAGATGCTCCACGGCCAAGAATTCGTCCGTCTTTGATGTCTCCGCAGAATGGATCAAACTCCATGCCAGACACTCCGACTGTATCTGTGTGCGGGCCTAGGAATATGCGTGGGCGGTCTGCAGGTCCAGGGCACCGGGCAATGACATTGGGGCGGCCAGGCAAGACTTCTTCTAATGTCACATCAAAGCCGTGAGGAACGAGCAAATCACTCAAGTATTCTGCGATAGTATTCTCACCTACTTTGTCCGTGCCTGGATCATTGTCGGGATTGACACTGGGGATGCGGATCAGGTTTTGTAACAATTCTACGGTAGTCATTCTGTAAGACTAATAACGGCTTTTTGACTGTCTGCAAAGATTCGACTCAGAAATTCTGAGCATTACTGGAGCTTTTGGGTTTACCAATCATGATCGTCTGCCAATTTAGAAATCGATATGACCACAAAGCACTCCAAAGAAGCTCTCCTATTGAAAAGGAGAAGCTCAAAAAATGGCCTTCCATGGTTGAGAGCCTCGTTTTTCCTGCTCGTTTTGTTTGCGGTGGTGGTTCCATTTACCAGCGTGCCGCGAAATCTTAAAGATTATGGGAAGGAATTGATCCTAGCCCAACGTGAGGTCAACAGAATGGCACACTTGCCAGAAAAAGTTGAGAATGACGAGGTCATCCATGTTGATGTTGGAATCGATGTAGATGCGGTGGATCCACAACCAGAGGTGAGAATAGACCCACCCGAAGACCCGATACTTGTCGAGAAAGTGTATCAACCGAAAGAGCATTTTGTGGGAACAAAGGGAGACATGGTTCGGATGTCAAAGGGCTTCCATTTTGATTATGCGTTTGAAACGAGTAAAGGAGACTTGGCTTCGGTTGAGAGGAAAAATAAGAAGAGTTATGTTGCTGAATATAGACTGAAGGTTCCCATGCCAAAGGCGTCTACAAGCTTGAAGGACTTGAGCAGCGTGAACTCACATTTACCTAAACTGTTGCCAGGTTTAGAAGTGATGTTAGAGGGGGCAGTGGTTTCAGACTTCTATTACACGCTTTATGAAAATAAAGTGAAGCGCTTAGAGCGTGAAGTGCTCAAGCTCAATGAACTCTCGACTAAACATAACTTTTATGACTGTGAGACGATTCTTAACCTGACGTCACAAAAGACCGGGAGAAAAGTTCTTTTACTTCAAGGAGATATGGATGTGGTTTCTGATGGCTCTGACGGTGATCGTTTGGCCAAGATGCCTGATAAGATTGTCAATTCTACACACTATCAACCGTTCACCAGCTATGGTTGGAGGAAGACAGGTAAGACGGCTAACCCGATGTTAGCTGGTTGGAAGAAAAGAATTGGTAATGCCAATCGTGAGATTGCTGATAAAAAAACAAGTCCTGACCGTAAAGCTTGGCTAAAAGCTCGGAAAAAGACATTGGATCGTGGAATTGATGATATGAAAGCGCGAAGCTTTTTGATCGCTGACTATGATCCGTTTATTGTGATGCCAGTCAATATGATCACTAATAGAAGCGATAAATTTGCAGCAAGAGTGGGTGACTATGCTGTCGTTATATTTGGCGATAAGATTTATCCGGCAATTGTCGGTGATGGCGGGCCTACATTTAAAGTAGGGGAAGGATCACTACGCCTAGCTAAAGAAATTAATTCTAGAGCGAGCAGTTATAGTCGACCAGTTTCAGATGTGACCGTGACCTATTTAGTGTTTAGTAGTTCTAGAGATATTCCAGCATCAGCTCCAGATTATGAGAAGTGGCATCAGCGTTGTTCTGAGCTTTTAAGTGAAATGGGAGGGCTAGGTGAGGGTGTTAAACTTCACCAATGGGAGGATTTACTCGCGCCCAAAGAAGTCAAAGGACTAAAGGAAGCTGGTGTCCTTAAGGAGGAATCAGTCAGTGATACCGCGACTGATGTAGAGAAAGTTCCTGCGAATGAGAGTAATGGTGAGTGAAAACTTCTTTACCAAGCCTGTTCCTTACGGATTTTATTGTAGCTAGGTTCATAGATAGAAAGCTCAATTTTTTCAAATGCATCAATTCTAAATTTATGATTTCCAATGGCTTTGTTATTGCCGTGAATAAATTCTTTATCGATTGAACTGACATCTAGAATAATCCACCCGCCACCTTTGAAGTGAGCTTTCACATCATTGGTCTCCATTTTAGGCTTGTTATCTTCAGTGGAGGGTAGCTTGAGATCTCTGATGCCGTAGAGTGGTAATTTGAGGTCTGCGTGTTCGGTTTTTATATCGAGCATGCCATTTTTTATCAGGCCTATTTTTCCAATGACCGCATCACCATTAGCAAGGAGAATTCTTTGGCCTTCTCCCTGGAGCTGATTGAGCGCCTTTTCGTCCTCTGGTGTGGGTATTGTGCCGTTCCACTTTTCTAGGATCATGCTACTAATACGCATCATTTTTTCATTCTCATTGCGCAAGTAGATAGATGTGCCTAACAGTTTCGGTGTGACAGCACTATCGGTGAAGGTTTGCACTTTCGTGCCATTGATGAAAATATGGAAAACGCCCTTTTTCTTATCCATGTATATAGCGTATTCAGCCGATTTTGTAACGTGAGGATAGCTGGTGTTAGACATTCTATTGATCTGTGGTGGTCGTTCACCTTCGATCACTTTTTTCATTTGCAGGTAATTTGACTGCATTCTGAGTTCATAAAAATTTTCTAGCTTACCAACCTCAGGAGAGTCGGCAAAGAGGTTGAGTGTGAGTGCTATCGAGGTTTTCCACTGGAGTTTAAATTTCAGGACGGATTGATCAAGTAGGCTGATATCTTTGGAAATAGCACCGCGAGATTTCCCTGTAACTAATGCTTTATTCTCAAATTTCCAGGAGTTGGCTGATTTCCCCTGATCCCATTCCTCCAAAGAATTTGGGCCTTGGTACAAGCCAGATTGATTTGATTTTATTTTGATGGAGTGAATTAAGTCACGCTGAACTTTGAGTTCTCCAGCATACCACGTGGAAAGAATGATATGGTCATCAGCAATTTGTGTGAGTTGACCACGGAGGGTGTCCCTCTTGTCTTCTTGACCATAACGGCCTTCTAGCTGCAACTCGGCCACGTGATCGGCCTGAGTAAAGTCGATATCGATACTAGGCTCAGCCTGGTCAAGCTCGACGTCGAGTATTGCCGATTTATTGAAAAAGACATTCTTGGGAAATAATGCGCTTTTAAATTCAAGTAGATCTCCCTCCATATTGACCACGGATCCAGAGACTCTGTCACCACTAGCGTTGGCAAAATTGACTACTGAGAGGTTGCTCGATGGCTCGGCGACGAGATTCGACGATAAAGCTGCGAGTGAAACGAGTGAAAGGAATAGGTAGTTACTCATCTGTATTTGAGGTTATGGTGATTTTTTGAAGGGAACTAGATTTGAGAGTTATTTCCCCTAGGATTGGGTGAGTCGCTGAGACCTGAGATTTCGATAGTAAAACCGAGTCGACTGTAAGTAAGCCTCCACCTTGAAGGCTAAGAATATATTTTCCGGGTCGATCCTTCATCGTTTTGGATTTAGTATTTGAGAAATAGAGTAATTCTATCTGATCGAGTGGTACAAGCAAAGGCTCTGCGGAGTACTCTACCTCAAATGATAATTCTTTTTTCTCTCTAGAGAGTTGCTTGATTTCCCCTGTCAATTTATCCCCCTCTGTGTCGAATAGAGTGTCGCGATCAAGGTCTAACTCTGAAAGTTCATTTCCATATGAAAGATGACTTCCTCTCCATTGGCTTATATCTATATTTGACACTGTTAGTGAATCAGAATTCTGTTGAAATTCTGATACGAAATTGATGAATTCCCCAGACGGAGTTCGAAATGCAGTATCATCGAAAAGCCCATAATTTTCTCCGTTTATGGTTACCAAAATTGTCTTAGTCTTGCGGTCGACATGAACTTCTAGGTCGAGGGAGTTCGTCGGTAATTCTCTTAATCGTATGGGGATCTCTCCAATTTGCGCCCGAGCTTGGAACTTACTAGAACGAATGAGATGGATGGCATTGGTGGAGAAATCGAGGGAATATGATTCCTTCATATCTACTGCTTCACTAGAATCAGCACAGAAATAAATTTTGAATTTTGGGCGGGTACTTTTCCAAGTGACAGTAGATTTTAAAATGAAGTTTTGCGGCAGATCAATTTTGCGTGAAATTTCACCTTTTCCTAAGCATTGAAGAGCCTTGGTGTTTTGAGTCCAGTTGGTGTTAGTATCCCAGATGTCATCGGCATTTGGTCCACTATAAATTATAGAGTCAGGTTTGGTGTGGAATTCTATATTAGATACTGTGGATGTCGGTATTTTAAAGTCTTCAGCATACCAAGTATTTAAACTCACTGAGGTTTTATCGAGTGAGAGGAGTGTGCAGGGCAGCAAGTCTCCATTGTTGAGGAGTACTAGTTCGCTGGAGTGTTTTGTAGTCGTTAATTTATTGGGAAAAACAATATCGAGGGCCGAGGAATGAATTATCTCAAGTGTTGCACTAGATAACGGGGATAGGATTTTTATATTTCCTTTGGTGTCGATGGAGGAAAGCTCGCCAGTGATCTGATTTCCATTCTTAAGGCTAACAACGCCATGGGCGCAGAGAGCTGTTGGCGAGCTAAGTATGGAGCCGATGCATAGAAGGCTGGAGAGGAAGAGGCGCATATTACTTAAGCTTTGTGTTCCACTGGTCGAGTAAGGAGCTAGTTGAGTCGTAGGTGATAGCCGTGAGGTAAGTGAAGTCCAAGTTGAGTTCGGAAAGAATAGGGTGTTTTACAATTATTCCATCGGATGAGGTCCCCATTGGTGTGGCTGTGATCGCACCTCTTTTACCAAGCTGGAAGATAATTTCTTTGCGTGATTGATCTTGAATCTCAGCGAGGAGACTTGAAGCGAAAGTGACCGACTGAACTTCGGCACGTGGGATAGTCATGTCGGCATAATTACCTTTGAGTTGGAGCTCGTTCTGGTTGATAGAGGTGACTGTGCCTGAGAAGCGATCTCGACCATTCGCTAGGAGTACAATGTCTGAGTCTTCATCCTGTAGGCTCAGAGCCGAATCCATGACACCATTCCAGGGGGCGATTGTAATATTTGAGATGCGAGATAGGTAGGAGCTTCCTGAGCTCAGGCTGTTAAAGCCAATGATTTTCCCGTGAGGGATGGTGTCAATATCTCTAAGTGACCATTGATTTATCAGTTGATTGTTACGGTAGGCAGCAATGACGAGTTTATTGAAATCAGCTCGCAACTCAAATTGGGATGAATTTGAAGTCCTTAGGTTTCTGTAGTTTGACCTTCCACTGATCGGTTTTAAATAGGTGTAGCTAGATTTCCCATTTTCCAAGACGTTGTACATTCCAAGTGAAGTGGATCCAGAACTAATTCGAAGTGTGAAGCATGAGCCGAAAATTGACGTGACTCGCGTCGCTGAATTCGACACATTATCTTTGGCATCAGGGTCGATAACTGGTTTTTTGAAGTCGGCATTGAAGATTAAAGCGACATTTGATCTACTCACGGATTCCGATTTGAATTGGATGCGAAATGATTCTGGGTGCTCGACACCTTTCAGGATCAACGCCCCTTTTTGGCCACTATTGTACCAACTGAAATTACCAAACTCCCATGGGGAGGCTTTAGTCTCTGGATTTTTGGCGGAGTCCTCGTCGTCGTTTTTGTCTGTTGTTGTAGAGATTACTTCCCACGCATTTTTGATAAATGGTCCTTGGTAGGTGATTTGTTGTCCAAATGGGTTGAGCTGACAACTTTGGATCCATTTTTTAGCGATCTTTTTTTTACCGATATAATCCGTTTGGATTGTCACAAATTCCGAATCCATAGAAAGAATGGAGCAAGGAAGATTATCACCATTGGTGAGTTTGATCAGTGAGCTATGGGTGAATGGTTTGGCTGGAAGGCCTTTGTTAAAAATGATTTTACGTATTTCTCTTGTATCAAAAGGTATCTCTTTGGTGCTTTCGTTGCTCATCCAACGCAGGTGGTTGGTGTCAGAGAAGCCTTGGAAACTTCCATGGAGAGTGTCGTTATTCTTGAAGTTGAGGATGTCATCCGCAGCCATTGAACAAAGGCTACTGGAGCCGAGAGCTATGATACTAATGCCGAGAGTTTTCATTTTTCGTAAATGGGAAGATAGCGATAGTTGAGAGCGAGGGAGAGCAAAGCGCTGGAAGTGCTATACGCTGGTCCGCGATTTCCTAGCCATGAGCCATTTTGCTGTTGGGTTGCTGATAGCAGGCGAATATTTTGGCTATTCCATAGTTTCCAAGTTTCTTCATCTGCTTGGAACAATGCCTGAGACATGTAGTACTCGAAATAATAGGTATAATGCGTGTCGCGGTATTCGATATTTTTAGTGAGGTAGCGCAGTGACTTTTCATAGCCTTTGGCATCCTTCATTTTAGCGAGTGAGTAGCAAAGCGAGCCAATCGCCGTGAGTGTGACTTTGGCACCACCTCGTGATGTGTAGCCGTATGCTCCTGCGGTATTACGACAGGATGCCATGTACTTCAAGGCGCGCTCGATTGCTGAGTCAGGAACCGGGATGCCTGCATTTCGTGCGGCTAAAAGAGCGACAATTTGGCAGCCAGATATGGTAGTGTCCGCGTCCTTGCTGTCGGGACTATAGCGCCAGCCACCTTTAGAGTTGCGTTTCTGGGCTGAAAGAATCAGTTCTACAGCTTTGTTTAGCGCTTTTTCGATCCTTGGGTCATCCACTACGCCATAGGATTCGGCCAGAGCTAGAGTGGCAAACCCATGGTTGTACATGCTGGTGCCGATGTAGCCGTTGTCATCACGCTGAGACTCGATCAGAAAATCGATGGTACGTTGAATGTTTTTAGCGTAGGGACCATGGTTTGGGTCCTCCCCATGCGCTAGGAAGGCGAGATTCGCGAGCCCAACCACACCGGGGTAGGAGCCAGAGCTGTCAGTCCAAGATCCATTGGCAGCTTGGCTGGAGGCCAGGTGCTTGAGACCACGAGTGTACATTGTTTCGACCTTTGCTGGGATTGGGTCTTCTTGCCTGCGCTCAATACTTTGAGCCCATAGCGGAGATGCTAGGGTTAGGATCAGTA
>JBLHPP010000051.1:0-11404 GCA_047624385.1 Crocinitomicaceae bacterium | reverse complement strand
GCCTTGGTCCTGTAGTTGGACTGCTGGCTGGATCGCGCCAAAGTAGTTGCCGATGTGGAGCTTGCCGCTCGGCTGGAGCCCTGTGAGAATTCTCATGGTAGGAAAGAGGTAGGAGATGAAACGAGCCCAACTATGGCTTCACGGTGGTTTGTGGCACCTGTGTTTGCTGCTGCTGTGGCTGGGAATTCTTAGAGCTAGCATCACCCTTCCAAGTTTTGCCGTAGGCTTTATTCTCAACACCATTACCGAGGCTCTTAACGTCACGGCCAATCCCTGCGAAAGTATTACAAGAATTGAGTGTGAGAACTGCTGCAGATACGAGTAGGAGAACGCTGAATTTCATGGGGGTAATCTTGTGCTACCCTGCCAAATTTTCAAGTGCCAAGTTTTACCAAATAAGTTGATACTTCTAGGCTGCGGATGAGATGAGGAAGTGGTTCCAGTCGGGGATGGCCAGGAGGTTTTGGAGAGTGAGTGTGACTGGAATAGGCTTTGGCACAATAGGACGCTTAATGAGCTTGAGCCCAGCTTCGGCGGGAGTGCGTGCGCCTTTGTTTGAGTTGAGCAGGCGCTCTGCCAGCACGCAGTTTTCCCAAGAGGTGGCACCACCTCTGGACTGTGGGATGATGTGGTCGATACTTCCTTCGCTGGCTGTCAGCATGCGCCCAGAATATTGGCATTGGCCACGGTCGCGGACCCAGATGTTTTTCAGCGAGAACTTCGGTATGAAGATGGGGACCTTGGAAAAATCCTTAAGGACGATGACCGTAGGAACGCGAATGGCTCCGTTAGCGGTGCCAATGGTTCTATCCTGAGCCCTCACGGGGAGCTTCATCCACTCGATCAAACCGGTGGGATCCATTGTTTTTCGTCCATCGATGTCGAGCCCATCGGCATTGTCGGTGGCCATGTGAGCGAAGGCGTCGGCAGGCGAGATGATGGAGATCGCTTGCCATTGCCGATTGAGCACTAAGACGCATTTTTCGTGCACAGGATTCATTTTCATAGGATTATAAGAATTACACTTATCTAAAGTAATACACTGAGAGGCAGGGGGGAATCAATGGCGAAATGGCGGAAATGTGTGAATTTTTTGTAACGAAGTAGTTTATGGCGAGTGAGTTGAGATGTCTTTCCACCAAATGGGTTGATGGGTATAGATGAAATGAGACTTGTTGAAGGTGGGGGTATAGTTGAAGGTGTCGATGTTGGCCAATGAGTGAAAATTTAGAAGATCTAGAACAGTGGGGTGAAGATGTCATCTTTGGGCGCGCGAAGGGATTTCGTGCGGCATTGATGCGCTGCGTCTTGCGTGGGTTTTCTTGGCTCTATAGGGCAGCGGTGCTGCAGCGGCTGAGGCTTTTCCGCAAGGGCTGGAAGGATCAGGCGTATCTAGGAACCACGGTGATCAGCATTGGTAACATCACGGTGGGAGGGACTGGAAAGACTCCAGTGGTGGAGCTTTTTTCTAAAACCTTGCGAGACCGAGGGCGCAAGGTAGCGATCCTCTCGCGTGGTTATAAATCTAAAAAGTTAGATAAACCTCAGGAGTGGCGACGGAAATCTACTGGTGAGTTCGTCGCGGATGATGAGATGCCAAAGCTAGTGAGTGCAGGCAATGGCCCAGAGCTAGATGTTCAATACGCTGGTGACGAGCCCTACATGCTGGCGAAAAATCTGGATGGCGTGGCGGTGGTCGTGGATAAAGACCGAGTCAAAGGTGGTAAGTTTGCGATCGAAGAACTAGGGTCGGATTTACTTTTGCTAGATGACGGGATGCAGTTTTTAAAAATTGCCCATTCGCTAGATATTGTACTCGTTGATTTCAACTCGCCCTTCGGGACTGGCGCAATACTGCCACGCGGAACATTGCGTGAGCCGCCGAAGAATCTGTGTCGGGCGGATTATATTTTCATCACAAAGTGCTACAAAGCTGGAAATTCCGAGCTGATAGAAAAAATCCGGAAACATAATATAGTGGCTGAAATTATCGAGTGCACCCATGGCCCTCAGCACATTGAAAATGTCTTCACTGGTGAGATTTTGCCCTTGGATTTTTTGGAAGGAAAGTTTGTTGCGGCAATCAGTGGAATTGCAGTGCCGCAGAGTTTCGAGGAAAAACTGACGGACTTCGGGGCAAACGTGTTGTTCCACAGGACATTTGCCGATCACCACTCATTCTCGCAAAAAGATGTGGACGGATTCATGCGCCGCTGTGTCCGCCGGGATGTGGATATGATTGTGACCACTGAAAAAGATGCGGTGCGTTTTCCTAAGCCTGCCGAGATGGATGTTGAGGTGTATTTCCTACGGATCGAAGTAGATATTCTCAGCGGACAAGATGTCTGGGAGCGTCTCGTCGATCGTGTTTGCATGGAGAAAAAGCCAGTGGATCCGCTGCTGCTTTATGAGAAAGCGATCTAGCAGCTCTCTGGGCTACTGAGGCTTAACGCGACTCTAGGTCCAGCGCGTTACCATTCTGGCCTTACCCGGTAGTCGGAGTGACCGGGACGGTCACGCTACGTTATACCACTGAGCATTTCAAAAGAGACAGATGTTGTTTTTTAGGGTTCTAGAAATGTGCGCTTCGCGGAAGAAGCTCGGGGCTGGGTGCTTTCCTTATAAATCAGCGTTTCTCCCCAGTTACGATGCTCGCATCGCTCCTTCGTCGAGCCTTGATTTCTAAGGAAATCACTCCAGCATCAGTCTCTTTTGAAACACTAAGTGGTATTATACATTATGTAGAGTGTCTACGACATCGCGACCAAGGATTTGCTCGTAGCGCTCGATGTAAGCTGCGGCAGTGGTCTGGTGGTTAAAGAATATATCACTCTCTTTCATGATCCGACGAATGGTCTTATTCTTCAGAGTAGGTTCCCATTGGTAAAACTTCAGAGCTTCATCGATCGCCCAGCGCAGTCCTCCGGAGCTGTAGTGTTCGAAGCGGAAACCATTGCCTAGTTTGCCATCGTGGTGGAGGTGGTGGATGGTGTCGTGGAGGCCTCCGGTATCGTGGACGATAGGAATGCTGCCGTATTTTGGAGCCACCATCTGTGGCAGTCCACAGGGCTCGAAGCGTGATGGCATGAGCATGAAATCAGATCCAGCGTAAGCTATGCGAGAGAGTGATTCATCAAAGTCACACATGGCAACTTTCCCTCCTAAACCATGATGGGCGATGATCTCATGAAAATGTTGGGAGAATGACCCGCTAGCGACAATGACAATCTGTAGACCAAGATGAGAGTAGTCTGAGATAGTTTGATACATGATGTCAGCGAGCAGCTGGCAGCCTTTCTGCATCGGGTCGAGCCGTGATGGCCAGAACATGATAGGTGCAGTAGGGTCTATATCGAGTCCGGCTTTTTCTTGGAGATCCGCTTTATTGAGAGCCTTTCCTTTGACAAAATTTTTCGAGCTATAGTTGTGCTCAAGATAGGAATCGATTTGTGGTTTTAGTGACTCGTCTGGGGCGTTGAGTATACCGCTGGCGCGTCCGGAATACACCTTATTTGCCAGTTCGTTACGAATGGCATCTGGGACGAAGTCGTGGCGGCCTTCTACCACTTCATAAAGGAATGTGGGGCTCACTGAGTTGACGTGGTCGGAGGCGAAAATGCCTGTGGCTAGGAGGTCTACAGGCTTGCTCTCCCGTGCTTCGTCGTAGTTTTCAGGCTTATCGGTGAAGTAAAGGTTGTGCCAGAAGTCGGCGGCATCGATCCCTTTATCTTCGATATGTGCCATCGTGAGGCGCTCGGAGTGGATGTTATGGCAAGTGAAGAGGCAAGGAATGCCAAGACGCTTGGCAGCAGCAGGGATAAGACCAGTCATCCAGTCGTTGCAGTGGATGAGGTCTGGCTGCACGCGGGGTATGATGTTGTTGATGACTTCGCGCTGGAACGCCAGGGCTGTGTTCTGGTTCTCCATGGCATCGTAGACTTTACTACGGTGGTAGAAAATGCGGTCTTCTGCTAGATGAATGCGCTTTTCTGGAATCACTTTTGAAACGCAACGCTCCACTTCACCGTCAAATATCTCCTTCATATCCATGTGAAACATCTTACGGTAGTTAGGTAAGGCAACGTGGACATCAGCTCCTTGGTCGTAGAGTGCTTTTACTAGGGATGCTGATACGTCTGCCATGCCGCCAGCTTTGGCGTGCATACGCTGGGCTAGGTTTCCCATGCCTGTTGGCAGGTAAGTTATTTCCGGTGTAACGACAAGAATACGGGTTTTACTTTTGTTTGATTTCGGCGGCTTGTTGTTAGGGTGGAGTTTGCTCATGGTATTTTGTCAAGATGGTTAGCAAATACGTTTGAATGATTCAAATAAAGAGTGCATTGAAAGGCTATTTTTTTCAGCGAAGTAGTGGAAACTCTGCTGGGCCCTCTTTTTATAAAACTGTTATCAGCAACATCTGTCCCAATAGAGACGACGGAAGATCATAGTGGAATCCTTATTTTTGTAATCTTCCTAGGTGACAAATGGAATAAAGCAGCTTTAGTCAAAGATATCAAAAACCAAAATTTTATGCAGCACCCATTTCTATCTAACGATTACCACATTCGCTGGTCAACTTTGACCCCAGATCACATCGAGGCCGACATCAAACAAGCACTTGAGCTGGCTGAGCAAAGGCTTGACGCTATTCGTAATCTTCCTGCGGGAAAAGTGAGCTACGCTACTACTTTCGAGGCTTTGGAAAAGGCAGCCGAAGAGTTGGAGCGCGGTTGGGGGCGCTTGAGCCACCTAGATAGTGTCGATGATAACCCTGAGCAACGAGTTGCCATGAATGCGATGCTTCCGCAGGTGTCTGCATTTTATTCGCAAATTGCTTTAGATGCCAAGATATGGGCATCGCTTAAGGTATTTTCTGAGAGCGCAGAGGCGAAGGCTCTGAGCTCAGTGAAGCAACGCTTCATCGAGGAGACATGCGCGGACTTTATTCAATCTGGAGCAGACCTTGACCAGAGTATGAAGACTGAAGTTGCAGAGATTGATGCTGAGCTTTCACAAAAGACAAAGAAGTTTTCCGAGAATGTATTGGATTCTACAAACGCGTGGGAGATCGTGATCGATGATGAAGCGCGCCTCGCTGGATTGCCTGAGATGGCAAAGGAATCGGCCCGCTTAGACGCGCTAGAAAATAGCCATGGTTCTGAAGGCGAGCCGCAGTGGCGCTTCACTCTACAGCACCCATCAATGGGGCCTGTGCTGCAACACGGTGAAGATGATTCCTTGCGCAAAGAAATTTGGCAGGCGAACTGCACAGTTGGCCGTGATGGCGAGTACGATAACACCGACTTGATTTGGGAAATTCTTGAGCTTCGCCAGCGAAAAGCTGAAATACTGGGACAGAAATCCTTCCCCGATCTGATTCTCCAGCGCCGGATGGCCAAGACTGGCAAGGCTGCGCTCGACTTTACCGAAGACCTCCACGGTAAAATCCAACAACAATTTCTTAAGGAAACTCAGGAACTTCAAGACTTTAAAGCAGAGAAAACGGGTGGGGCTTCAGCGGCACTCGAACCATGGGAAACTGGCTACTGGGCTGAGAAACGCCGTAAAGAGCAATACGCATTCGACGACGAAGCACTGCGTCCCTATTTCCCTGTAGATAGCGTGATGGAAGGAATGTTCACCATCTCTTCTAAACTTTTCGGTATTGAAATTGCTGAGAAAGAGCCAGTCTTCGGTAAAGATCAAGAGGGTAAGATCCAGGTCTGGCATGAAGAATGTAAATTTTACGATATCCATGACACTGCGACTGGTGAGTTGCTCGGCTCGTTCTACGCTGACTGGCATCCCCGCCCGACTAAGCGTGGCGGCGCATGGATGAACTCGCTCAAAACCGGCGGACCTGCTGCCGATGGTGAGGCACGTGAGCCTCATCTAGGGTTGATGATCGGAAATATGACCAAGCCTGTGGGTGACAAGACTGCTTTGATTGATCACCGAGAAGTGGAAACCATCTTCCATGAATTTGGTCACTTGCTACATCACTTATTAGGTGATGTGGAGGTGAAGTCGCTTTCAGGCACCAATGTCCCTTGGGACTTCGTAGAGTTGCCTTCGCAGATTATGGAAAATTACTGTTGGGACCGCGAGTCACTCGATATGTTTGCCAGGCACCATGAGACCGGTGAGACGATTCCCGAGGAACTCTTCCAGAAGATGTTGGCAGCTAAAAACTACATGAGCGCCTCAGTTTTCATGCGCCAGCTCGCACTCGGTAAGCTCGATCTAGAGCTACACCAAAACTTTGGCCAGTATAAAGGCGGAGACCTAGATGCGGTGGATGCTCAGATTTTGGCTGATTACAGAGCGCCGCTGGCGACAGAATCGCCGACGATGGCTCGCCGATTCTCGCATTTATTCTCAGGCCCAGTAGCCTACGCATCTGGCTATTATTCCTACAAATGGGCAGAGGTGTTAGATGCCGATGCATTCACCCGCTTCCAAGAAGAAGGCATTCTTAATACTGAGACAGGCATGAGTTTCCGCTCGGAAGTTCTGGCACGTGGTAACTCGCGTCCGGTGGATGAATCCTACCGCGCATTCATGGGCCGCGACCCAGAGCTCACGCCATTGCTTGAACGCGCTGGGTTAGGTTAGGCAGGGAACGCCAAGCCCCAGCTTGACAACTCGAGCTTCGATTTTTCAGGCTTTCGTCACCAACCGGTGTCAAAAGTCTGAAAGTCAAAGGTCGAAACAGATCGCCTACAAACAAACAGGCTGGCAGTATTCTTCCACAGTCCCATCGCGGCGGTTGTTATTTTTAGCACTACTTCCCTTCAGCGCGCTTCTTCACCTTTCTCATCATGCCGTTGTAGGCAAGCTTACCACTCGCCAATAGGCGGTGATTTGCATTATTCAGTGAGGAGCCGTGTTCACGCATATAAACATCGCAAAGCACCGCGTAGTTTCCGTCACCGAGGACCACCATTTCGACCTCTGGCTCGACGGCTACACCATCGGTAAACCATGTGCCGTAGACCACTTCAGTGGAACGCCCACCCCACTTCTGAAATTGGAAGGTGTTGCCGCTTTGTGAAACCAGCGAGAAACCATCTTCGCGGAATACGGATCGAATGGCTGATTCGACAATGCTGCGTGAAGAATTATTAATCTGTGTGGAGGCAAATGCATTTGAGGTAGAACCAATACCTACTGTGCCGCGGCAGCTTGTGCTGAGAGTGAGTGAGGCTACGGCTAGTGCGGAGACGCTGAGCAGTGGAAGTAGTTTCATACTAGAGTGAGTCGATAGCAGATTGCAATTCGGAAGCTAAAGCTTCATTGGTGATTCCTTCCTCAGAGAAGTTGTCGTAGAACGAGGGGAACGAGAAACTAGCTTTGAGGTCGGCTCCCATACGTGGGAATGTTGCCTTGGCTGTTGCCATCACTGTGGCACCGCCGCGCGGCCCAGGTGAAGTGGAAAGAAGTAACATTGGCTTGTCTGACCAGAGCTTTTGTTCGAGTCGCGATGTCCAGTCGTATAGGTTCTTGAAGGCCGCGCTGTATGAGCCATTGTGCTCGGCCAGCGAAAGGACGATGGCATCGTGCGCGCGGATCGCGTCGAGAAAACGCTGCGCGTCGGCTGGAATTCCGTTGGTTTCTTCTTCATTTGAAGAGTAGATAGGTAAGCTTAAACTGGTCAAGTCGAGGTCGGTGACCTCAGCTCCAGTTACCTTATCCGCTGCATATTTGGCGAGTTGGCGGTTGATTGACGATGAGCTGGTAGAGGCTCCAAAAGAAAGAATTTCCATAGAATTTGCACCTTAGAGTCCACCGCTGTGGCTGGCAAAGCTTAAAAAATGAGTCGTATTTTATAATGGCCGAATTCTAGCAATAATTGTAAGTATCTTAGATTATGAAATGGGTATTTGTAGATTATGAAAATGTGAACTCATTGGATGCTCTAAAATTGAGCGATTACGAATGGGTGATTTTGTTCTGTGGACCGAAAGACAAGAAGGTAGAAATCGATCTAGCGAATATTGCTGTTGGTCAGATACCCAAAATAGAAATCGTCCGAATTGAAAAGAGTGCTAAAGACAACCTCGATTTCCACCTAGCTCTGTATCTAGGAAGGTACCACGAGCTCGTGGAAGAAAATGTAGAATTCGTGGTTTTTTCCAATGACACTGGGTTTGATGGAATCATAGGCCACATGAAAACACTGGGGCGAAAGTGTAAAAAGGTGAAACGACCTGCCAAAGCGGCAAAGAAAACTGCCACGAAAGCCGCAAAAAAAGCGGTAAAGAAGGTGGCCAAAAAAACAGCTAAAAAGAAGGTAGCTAAAAAAGCAGTAGAAGAATCTGAGGAGTTGAAAGAACTGAGGGAAAAAGCGGTGACTTTGCTAAAGAATACGATTGATGAAAAACGGCCTAATACTCAAAAAACACTGACAAATTGGTTAGCTAGTCACCTGAAAATCGAAGATGTCGGCTTAATATTTGAGAGTATGATTCAGAGATCCTATTTCAAGTTGGATAAAAAAAAGGTGGCCTACTCTAAGAGTTTGCTGCCATGCTTGAGTTGATGGTAAGTGTCCGAGGCTCCCCATTGGAAGGTGATTGCCGGGTTCGGGGTTGTTTGCTACGCGGCAAGTGAGGTGCTCGCGGTTTTGGCTGCGAGGTAGGTTTTAGCCCAAGCGGCGGGGGTGAGTTCGTCTAGCTCCGCTTTACGGAGCTAGTGTCATAGCCTTCATCACGCAGCTGGTGCTAGCTAGGTGGGAAGTACATTCAGCTGGCTAATCCTCGGTCGCTTACGTTAATTCTGCTTTTCTGTGTCTTAATAAAGATTAATTCTCGCAACAATCCAATTTGCATTTACATTGTTCGCGCTATGAAATTACTTACCTCATTAATCACTGCCGTTTCTCTTTCCGCTGGGTTCGCTTTTGCAGAAGATAAATCGGTCACCGTAAAGTGTATTGCGGGACTCAGATATGATGTCACCGAAATAAAGCTAAAAGTCGGTGACACTCTAAAGCTCACATTCTCTAACCCAGATATTATGCAGCATAATATCGTAATCGTCCAAAAGGGCGCTGCAGCGAAAGTAGCAACAGCAGCAATGGCACTAGGCGCTGCAGGGATGGAAAAGGGATTTATTCCTGAAAGTGATGCGATTATCGCCCACTCCAAACTCCTCAATAAAGACCAAAAAGATGAACTTGTCGTCAAGTTTGATAAGCCTGGTATCTACCCATACCTTTGTACTTTTCCCGGCCATTACGTTATCATGAAAGGTAACATAATCGTAGAATAGAGTCTTCTCGTCAAATGACCTCAACGCACATCTTCGTAACTCTTGTCAAATACACTACTTTCATCTTGTATTTGACGATTGGTGCGTCGATCGGTGCTGATTGCTGTGCAATAAAAAAATCTGTAAGCAGTAAGGATACTGAAAAGCTTAAAATAGAGCTTTTGGCTGATGTGCCTTCAGTTAATGCCAACAGCACTTTTCAGCTCGGTTTGCACATCCGCCACTTCAAGGAATTATCTACTGAGAATGGTAGTAATTTGCAGTATCACACCTACTGGAAAAATCCTGGAATTGTTGGCGTACCGACAAACATAAAGTGGCAACTGCCCAAGGGTTTTACTATTTCAGATGCCCAGTGGCCATACCCAGAATTGACGAAAATGATAGATATTCCATGCTACGGGTACGAGCGGGATATAATAATCATCTATACCGTCACGGCACCAAAAAACCTGACTCAAAAAAATATAACTATCTCCGGAGATGCGAGTTGGATGTGCTGCGCCACCAAATGTCATCCTGGTTATTCAACCCTCTCACTGACTTTACCCGTGACTGAAAAAGTCGAAGCTAGAGCCCATCCTGTTCTCTTTGATCAAGCCTACAGAGAACTTCCTAAATCTGAGCATTCCATAAAGGCTACTCTTCTCTCCTCTCCTAATGCTCCTCAAATCAAGGTTCATCTCCGATCAAGTAAGCCTTTTATACCAATACACCTGTTCAATTCTGATGGTCAAACAAGTCCAGATCAGACTCATTCTCTGGAGCACCAACCAGATAATTCTTGGATATATTTAGCGCAACGTCCCGAACATTCACCAAAGGATAAAAAAGAATTTCCCATGGTTCTACAAACCAAATCTGGCTACTTTACCCTTAGTGCCAAGCCTGAGCCCAATAAATAAGTGCGTCTAAATGTCTCATTTATCAGTGAACATAGATTAATCTGATTGTGTGCTCAGAAAAAATGCTTCTAGCAGCCTGTTGGACTTAAGAGAAAAACGGCGACAAAGTTCTCATTTTCTGAGAGCAAAAATTATTAGTCACGTATCAAATTATTAGTCAGACAGTATCTGAAGAAAAGCGCTCTACCTATTGATTAATAAGTGATCTATAAAATGAGATATTCTCTATGAAGGGCTATCATATAGACACCGAGCGGGCATGATGGCCTTATCTTCTGGTTGAAATTGAGGTGAAGAGGGAGGCTTTGTTCTAATCTAAATAAAATCAGGTTAGATGATAAAGGGTGAAATTTATTTACGTATCATCACAAGTTGTCTAGCTTTCCTTTGTCTAGCTTTCCTAGATAAGTTGAATAAGTTCAGCGACCTAAAAAAGTCAATTAATGACACCGATAGAATACATTGGCCCGACCCCCCAAAAAAAGAAACGCAAACCGGTACTCGGCGGTTGGGTTATTCTACTGATGTCTGGGCTATTTGTGTCTTATTTCGCTTGGCCGACCTTTGCGGATTACGTGAAGACCCAGCAAGATGTAGCAACGGTTGATAAGGCGAGCTTGGCGATCGACTATTTGATTGAGAGCAAGAATTTTGGCGAACGCTTGGCTGGAGCAGCATTGAAGCGCACACAAACTCCGAGTGTTTACGACGGCTCGTATTATTCGATCGACTACCCAATGGGCGATGTGCCAAAGGGCAAAGGAGTGGGGGCTGATGTGTTAGTCCGCACCTATCGAGCAGTAGGTATAGACCTGCAGCAGCAAGTGCATGAAGATATGCGCGATAACTTCCGACTCTACCCTCAGCTCTGGGGGCAGAAAGAACCAGATACAAACATTGATCACCGTAGGATTCCTAACCTGCAGCGCTTTCTAGTGCGTAATGGCCTGGAGATCCCTGCGTCGCGAGTGCCATCAGATTATAGATTTGGCGATATTGTGGCTTGGCGTTTACCTGATGGTCAGACCCACATCGCTGTGGTTGTGCCTGGGCCGGGGTCTCGGCATGATGAGCGCTGGGTCGTGCATAATCAAGGGGACGGCACTAAATGGGAAAATGCATTGTTAGACCACGATATTGTGGGGCATTACCGCTACGGCAAGTAATTCTGGCTTAGGCCCTCATTCAAACAATTGATTGAAACGAATTGACTAAATTAATTAAGA
>JBLHPP010000050.1:0-11566 GCA_047624385.1 Crocinitomicaceae bacterium | reverse complement strand
CATTTTAGTCTGATTTATCGAATCTATTATGCGGCTTAAACACCAGAGTGATGCCGGCGAAGAGCATGAAGCAGGTGGCAAAAGCCAAACCAGGTGAAGGGAATGATCCAGTCCATAATACTAAGCAAACTCCTGCAAATAAAATAAGGCCAATAAGTAAAACAATGACACCCCACATTCGAGTGAAAACTTTCTTACCGGTGTCGTGACCAGCCATCGCAACTCCAGCTCTATACTTTGCCAGTGATCTGTAGATATCCTCTAGGGTGAAATCCTCAGAGATCTTCTGCGATTCCGTGAGCTGGATATAAATCTGCTCTTCACTGCGGCCTTTCTTAGTTAGCTTGATGATCAGATCTTCGAGGGCTGGTGACATAAAATTATAAAGTTAGAACGAACACAGCCAGTCATCGCAAATCGATGGTTGGCTGCCAAGCTGTTTCTACTAGATAGCATTTCCCTTACCATATTACCGGAATGACAGGTTTGTAGAGTTAGTCTTTAGATACAAAACACTTGTTATGCTAGAAAAGAAACGTTAGTGGTTTAGCCATGACTTCTCTACGTTTACTTGCTGTTGCCGCCTGTGCTGTGGTGTTTACTTCCTGCTCTTCAAGCGTTGATATGCCCAAGGGTGACAGCAAAGGCTACACATCTGCCCGCTTAGTGAAACGTGCGCCAGATAGCCGGGCTATCACGAGCTCTCGTGAAAAGCGGGTGCATAGCCTGATTCAAAGCAACATTCAGGCACAATTCAAAGCGCGCGGTATGGGCTATAATGCTCCCCATGCTGACCTCGTAGTTGGTTACATGGTTGTCTACCAAGACAATGCTATGACTACTTCTTTTGACGATTACTTTGGTAATGGCCGTGACGGCGGAGGGATCCTCGACGTGGCACACAAGAAGGGTGTGATCGACGGCAATCGCCCAGATTATTTTGAGCGCGCAGGTTTGGTTGTCGATGTCATTGACGCTAAGACAAACAAGTTGGTCTTCCGCAATGTTTCAGTTGGAGACATCGTCACTGGTGCCACGGATGCGCAGCGCAAGAAAATCATTGCCAACGCGGTGAGTGAAGCTCTCACTCCTTTCTTCAAATAACCGAATAAATACTTTCTAAATGCTCTCAGTTGCTTCCCAGCGGCTGAGAGCTTTTTTGCGATAGAATTAGGCTTGCCTAGCAACGGCGAGGAATGCCTGAGGTAGAAAATCGATGACACTGCTAGCACTGAGGGTTTCTTCGGTTTCGCTCTGTGATGCAAGAGCGAGTTGGGCAGCTTCGCCCGCGAGCCAAGCGGCCATTTTAGTCGCTGCCAGTGGAGTGTAGCCCTGGGCGCAGAGCCCGCCGATCAGCCCGCTGAGAACATCACCTTGTCCCGCAGTGGCCATCGCTGGAGTGCCTGTGGAATTTACATAGAGAACCTTGTTTGGGTCAGTGATGATAGTGCGGGCTCCCTTGAAGAGGAGAGTGACGGGGTAGTTATCACAGAAGTTTAGCGCAATTTTTTCTCTACTTTCAGAGGAGGGAAAGAGCCTCTGCATTTCACCCGGGTGCGGAGTAAGAATACATTTCGAGTGGAGGATGCTTAGCTTTTCTTCTCTGGCAATGAGGTTGAGCATGTCGGCATCTAGCACGACTGGGACGGATGAACTTTCGGCAACTTCTAGAAGTTGGTTTGCTAGATTCGAGTCGGGAGTACCTATGCCTGGGCCCAGCACGATGGCATCGAAATCCTGCTCAAGCATAGTAACTGGGCTCAAGCTGGGTTGCACCATTATTTCAGGAGGGAGCATGGGGGCTATGATCGAGTAGAGCTCAGGTTGAACGAATAGAGTGATCAGGCCCGCTCCGGATTTTAGCACAGCTATGGCGGTCAGCACCGCGGCACCTAACATCCCTGTCGAGCCAGCCCATATACCGATTCTACCCGCCTGACCTTTATGGGTGTCGAAGTCCCGACGCTTGCGGCGTAAAGTATGCGGGGTGATGAGTTGGGCTGAGGTCTGATATGATTCCGGAGAGTGGTCTTTTAAGGCATCGAGCGGGATTTGAGTCAGCGCTCCGACATAGTGATTACAGCAACTTTGGAGTAATCCTGATTTTGGGTGCCCGACACAGAGAGTGTGGTCGGCTTTGACCGCGCCGGGGTAGATCTCTCCAGAATTGCCATTTACCCCACTTGGGGTGTCTAGAGCGACGAGAGTACAGTCTAATGAATCTCGGGCATGGTTCATTTCTAGAGCGAGTTCAGCAAGTGGAGTGCGGAGTGGACCGCTAGCTCCAATGCCTAGCATACCATCGATCAATAGCGATCCGGACGGAGGTGTGGAACTATCGAGCTCGACACCAGAAAGAGCCTCGAACATCTTACGGCTGAGTGGGCTGAGACCTTTTTTCTCGTAAGGGCACCGTAGTCGGATGATCCAGCCAGCCTGTTGGAGATGCTTGGCTACGACTAAGGCATCGCCCGCATTGTGGCCTTTGCCGAGGTAAGCTGTGGCGTGTGTGTGCCTTGGGTAGTAACGGAGAATGGCCTGAGCCATGCGCTCGCCAGCCTGGAGCATCAGAGCTTCGGGCGTGTGGCCCATAGCAAATGCGGCATTCTCAAGATCCCGCATCGATTCACAGCTGACAGATTGCATGTGGACTTTATAGCAACAAGCCGCTCGTTAGACCATTCAAATTCGTAAGCTTTGCCAAGTTGACGACTGCGTGCTATGGCTGTGGCATCAGAAGCAATGAAGCATTACAATAAATTAGCAGAAACGATGACTCCCGAGGGGGAACCACTTGAGTTATTTGAGCACGATGGTGAGTTTTTTATCAGCTCTCGCGGGGAAAGGCTCATGACGAGTATTGCCTATGGATCTGAGGAAGAATTGGCCCGGATGGCATGCCAGCCTTACCGCCCAGCTCGCCAGCCAAAGGTGTTGATTGGTGGACTAGGAATGTGCTTCACGCTCTCGGCAGCTGTGGAGAGTTTGCCCCAAGCCGGAGCTGAGTTTGTAGTTGCTGAGCTTACTAATGGTGTGGTGGAGTGGAATAAAACCCACCTCAAGGGCCTGCATCCAGGCCTACTGGACGACTCTCGGATTAAGATCAAGATAGCACCAGTGCAGAAGTTGATTGCTCAGGCAAATAAAGAATACAGTGCTATAATGCTGGATGTGGACAATGGCCCGAGTGCCTTTCATGGAGATAAAAATGAAAGTTTATACACAATTGAAGGATTACTCGCCGCTAAAGCAGCATTGAAAGATGGAGGAATTTTGGCCGTATGGTCAGCATACCCCGATAAGAAGTTTACCAAGTTACTGCGTAAAGCGGGTTTTGATGTTTCCGATCTGGAAGTACCAGCCTCGCACCGCGGTCGTAAAAGCCGGATGCACACGATCTGGCTGGCACGCAACGGCGACTACCAATCACAAAACCAAAAATAAAGAAGATGACGACACGAATCAGTTTGCTGGCAACAGCCCTATGTTTTAGCTCTGCTGTAGCGGAAGACTATGAGCTTAAAAAAGAACTCTTTGAGCAGACACTTATAATCCAAGGTGTGGCTACAACAGATCAAGGGGCAGAAGTGATCATCACTCCAAAAGTCTGGGCCGATTTCGTCGTCGAAAAAGTACTACCACAGGGGAGTAAGGTCGCTAAAGGGGATCAGGTTGTCTGGATCGATACCGAAAAGGTCGACGAGTACATCCTCGACCAAGAGCTCGAAAGGAAGATTGATGCTATTAATCTCCAGAATGCGCAACAAGAACTCGCTGAGCTAAAGCTCAAAACTGAGCGTGATATGATGCTCGCTAAGCTCAACTTTGAGCGCGAGCAAGAGAACTATAAATATTTCCGTGAGATTGGACTTCCTCAGTCAATCGCAGCAAAAAAGCTCGAGGGTGAAAAGTCAAAGTGGTATCTTTCCTACACTCAGGAAGAGCTGACTCAGCTACTTAAAATGTACGAAGCTGATGGTCTCACTGAGGAAACTGAAGAGATTATTGTTCAGCGATCCCAGAATTCCGTGAAGTCTGGTGAGTTTAGCAATATGCAAAAGCAAAATGAGGTGAAGTTCTCACTGGAGACAGGCCTACCTCGGCAGAGTGCCGATCGTGTGCTCAAGCATGAAGTCGCTAAATCGGCATGGGAGTTTGCTCAGGTCAAGATTCCCCGCGCTCTTGAAGCTAAAGAGCTAGAGGTCTCTAAGCTAGTCCGTGAGGACAAGAAGAAGGCTGACAAACTAGTTGAAGTGAAGGCTGACCGCGCCGCTATGGAGATCAAGGCTCCCGCTGCTGGAGTTCTTTACTACGGTGAATTTATAGGAAGTTCTTGGAAGCGTGAAGTTGCTCAAAAAGCTCTCATACGTGGCTCTAAGATCCCTCAGAAACGCGTCTTCATGACTGTTGTTCCTGAAGGGAATGCCACAAAGATAGCAGCATCAGTTGATACCTTTGCTGCAGCTAGATTAGAAAATGGCCAAGACGGCCGACTGAAGCTCAAAGCATCACCATGGAAGTCATTCAATAGCTCAGTAACTTCAGTGGCAGCTGCTCCGAACTTACAAGGTAAGTGGGATGTAGTGCTTTCCGCCAAAGTAGATGGCAAGCAGAAGCTTGCTGTTGGTGAGCCGGTGAAAGTCGACTTCGTAAGCTACCGTAAAGAAGACGCACTCAGCATCCCGCCAAAGGCCGTGACTCAAAACTCTGATGGCAGCTTCTCTGTGAATCTGAGGATGGCTGACGATAAGGAAGAGAAGACCACTATCACATTGGGCGAGAGTAATAGCAGCCGAGTGGAGGTTCTCAGTGGCCTTTCCGAAGGACAAGTCATCATCTACGACGCAAAGTAATGAGGAAACTCGCTTCACTTATAGTCTGCTCTTTCTCCCTCTGGCAGGCAGCGGGGGCTCAATCGCTCGACCCGGCTCTTCCTAAGAAGGTTGTGCCCGTGGCTCCAGTGCTAGAGAATACTCCGCTCGATCCAGCGTCATTGGAGAGTTCGATTACTAAGGGTGTCGACTTTTTACTCAAAACTCAGAACCCTGATGGATCGTGGGGAAATGCCACACGCACCAAAGGTCTCAATATTTATGCTCCAATCCCAGGAGCACACCATGCGTTCAGAATGGGAACAACTGGGTTAGCTTTGTCGGGTATTATCTCGGCCAAAGACCAACGTCCGGAAGTAGATGCTGCTATTGTGCGTTGTGAAGCATGGATGCTGCGCGAAATGCCTAAGCTCAGACGCGCTGGAGGCGCTACTATTTACAATAATTGGGGGCACGCCTACGGGCTTCGCGCCCTAGTATCTCTGGCAAACCGTGAAGGTGTGACTGAGGAGAAAAAGGCTGCTTACGCAAAGTTAGCCCAATTGCAGTTGAAAAGCCTCTGGACCAATCAAGATATCGATGGTGGGTGGGGCTACTATGGATTTAGGTCTGTCACTGCCCAGCCGAGTGCTGGCTCCAATAGCTTTACCTCAGCGACAGTCTTGCTTGCTATCAAAGAAGCGGCGGGAGTTTTTGATCTACAGGTAAACGACCAACGGATTCAGAAAGCTGTGGCGTCAATCCAACGCCAACGTTCACCTGATTTCGCCTATGCCTATGCCACTGGCCACATCAAGCGGCCTAGATATTCGATCAATCGACCCGCCGGCTCTCTAGCCCGTACTCCTGCATGTAATGCAGCACTGCGTGCATGGGATGATAAAAAGATTACCGACGAAGTCATCGTGATGGGCTTAGATCGATTGATCAAGCGCAACGGATGGCTAGACATCGGGCGCAAGCGACCAAAGCCACATGAGACCCACTTTGCGATCTCTGGCTACTTCTACTTCTACGGGCATTATTATGCCAGTGAGAATATTACTCAGTTGCCTAAAAATCAACAAATTGAGTGGAAGTCAAAGCTGGCGAAGGTAATGCTAGATAAGCAAGAATCCGACGGATCATGGTGGGATTACGCGCTCTATAACTACGGCCAAGCTTACGGTACAGGTTACGCGCTGACCACTATTACACGCTGTCGTTAGAGTTGATCTGGCCAGTGATCAGGAGCCAGGAATAGTGGCTCCGAGCTTGGTTCTAGTACAAACATAGTACAGCGTTGCTGTCCCAACTCGAGCAATTCTGCTACTGGGATCTCTACCAGTGCATTGTAGAGGTCTGAATCTATTTCACACAGCCAGAGTTGCTTAGGCAGCACTCTGGCGGTCTTTGTTCCTGAGAAATACTCACTAAGCTCAGAGCAATAAAGCCACGATCGACGCCGCCCCTCAGGGTTCGCAAATTCTGGCGTCGGCTTATCGCTAGCTCCGATGTGGTCGAAGAATATACCGTGAACAAGGTGATTCACTCGCAGAGGAGCTGAGCCGGTTATTCCCTCGATCTGAGCCGCTGCAGCAGGATGCCTGCTGAGTTGGAGTTGGTGCTTACGTAGCCGAGTGATCTTGCGGCCATAGTTGTCGCGCGCGTCGGGACCAGGGTAGCAGATCTCATTTTTATCTTGGTAAATAAGATAGAATTTCACCGCCAACTCCAGGTGGATGTGCTGCTGGTCCCGTTCATCCCAGAGTAGAAAATCAATCTCGCCGACAGTTTGCCTTTCACTCGTGATGATTTGAAAGTTCTTTTTAAGCACACCAAAGCGTGGATCATCCTCTAGCAATTTGCCGAGAGCATCTTCATAGAGGTGACCGAGCTTTTGGTTGAAGCTCAGCAGCGGGGCTCCAGCGCTATCGGCGGCAACTAAGTCTGGGAGTGAAACCTTGAAACAAGTAGAATTAGGTAACTCACCAACCATGAGTTGAGGGTGCGCTAGGCTCTCCAAGATAGCCTTAGAGAAAAGACTTTCATGTCCCTTGGCAATGAGCTGTGTCGGGTGGTATTGCATCGGTAGAGGTCGCTTTGCTCGAATTAGGAATTAGGAATTAGGAATTAGGAATCGAGTTGCATTTTTACTAGCTTGTCCTGATTCGTGAGATCCGTGTGGATTCGTGGTAGAAATGCTTCATCGTCCCCGATTCCGATCCCGATCCAGAATACTGTGACCTCTGCCGCTCCATCGTCCACCACTTTCGCTCCTTTAGACTTTTTCGCGGTAAAAATGCTTCATCCTACCAACTAAAAGCCCACCGACCGTCGAAATGTGAGATAATAATTAGTATTAGAAGCTGCGCCTTGCAATTTCGGGTAAGCACGCTTGATTGGGGGCATGCTAGTTTTACTTTCACCAGCAAAATCACTTGATTACGAGTCTGCTCTACCGACTAAGAAGCATACCAAACCACGTTTACTCGATGACTCGGAGGAGTTAGTCCTGCAGCTTCGTAAGATGAGCTCCAGCCAGATTGGTAGTTTGATGTCGATTAGCCAAAAGCTTTCAGAGCTCAATACCGATCGCTACATACGATGGGAGCGTGATTTTAACCATACCAATAGCCGTCAGGCCATATTTGCATTCACTGGTGATGTCTACCAGGGCATGGAGCTATCCGATTGGTCTGCCGAGAATTTCACAGAAGCTCAGAAAAAAGTGCGTATCCTTTCTGGTCTTTATGGAGTCCTGCGCCCCTTGGATCTCATGCAGGCGTATCGCCTAGAGATGGGAACAAAGTTAGAAAATGCTAGAGGCAAAAATTTGTATGCTTTCTGGGGCAGCAAGATCACTGAATTACTGAATAAGGATCTCAAGTCGAGCAGTTCAGAGCTAGTCGTCAATCTAGCGTCGAATGAGTACTTTACCTCAGTGAAGAAGAAAGAGCTCGATGGCTGCTTGATCACTCCAGCCTTTAAAGATGAAAAGAATGGGAAGTATAAGATTATCTCATTTTATGCAAAAAAAGCCCGCGGTATGATGGCTGATTATATCGTGCGTAATGGTATCGAGGATGTTGCAGGCCTGAAGAAATTTAAATCTGCTGGCTACAAGTTTGATGAAGCGAGCTCGACGGATTCCGAGTTGGTCTTCCTCAGAGCTGAGCAAAAGAAATAGCCATTTCTAGTGATGAACGAGGAACCAAGCAAGGACGACCTAGAGCGTAACGTACGGCTCTTCGTGTGGTTCCGCGTGCTTTTCAACGCGCGTTTTTACTACCCTATATTTGCGGTATTCTTCACCGATATGGGGCTCAGTGTGTCACAGTTTTTGTGGCTCAATGCGCTATGGGCCGTGACGATTGTCCTCTTTGAGCTTCCCTCAGGAGTGCTGGCCGATCTGATTGGACGGAGGAAGTTAGTCCTATTCTCAGCTCTCAGTATGCTAGTCGAGATGCTCCTGCTGATCGTGGCTCCACAAGGCGCCGGGTGGTGGTTGTTTGCCGTATGTGCAGTCAATCGAGTTCTGAGTGGTATGGCAGAAGCTGCCGCGAGTGGTGCGGATGAGGCACTAGCCTATGACTCAGTGAAATTACTTTACGATGATGAAAGTAAACGGGCTAGCAGGTGGGATGACATCTTGGTTGCCACGATGCGCTGGAGGTCGCTCGCCATGGTCGTGGCTATGTTGGTTGGAGCCTTGGTCTTCGATCACCAACGCATGACTGCATTGTTTGGTGAGTTTCCAGCTTGGGTGAGCTTGAAGCTACCTGTCCTATTGTGTTTTATTTCTTCTATCTTCTGTGTGGCATTTGCTTGGCAACTCACTGACTTGGGGATTCAGAAAAAGTCTGAAACAGAAAGGACACACGTCTCAGATATCTGGCAGGGGGTATTAGCTGCTTTAAAGTGGGTGGCCACGACAAAATGGATTGCAGCCATTATCCTAGGGGCTGTGGTCATCGACGCCGGCGCACGGACCTTCGTTACCCTGCAATCTACCTATTTTCAATGGATTGAGCTGCCCACGTATAGTTGGGGAATCATTGGTGCCGGGATGTCACTCTCGGGTTGGGTGGTACCATTGTATGTCAAAGGTCTAGCTAAGCAATTTACTCCTAGAGTAAACTTTATGTTAGCCGGTGGAGTGAGTTTTCTTGGACTAGCTGGGGTGTCAATGCTGCACAATATTCTTGGAGTTCTACCGTGTTTTCTAGTGATGCTGTCGTTGGTGCATGTGGGATTTCTTCTGAGTCGCTATATAAATCAATCGGCCCCCAGTGAGCAACGAGCTTCCATTCTGAGTGTCAGTAGCCTCATGCTCAACCTAGGCTACGGCAGTGTCTCCCTGGCGATAGGTCTGGCCATGAACAATGCGGCTCGAAATGTGGGTGAGACCGCCGCCTTTGGCCAAGCTCTCCAGTGGATAGCCGCAGGGATGTTAGTTGGCTTGCTTATTTGGTTTATAGCTAGCCGGCCATTCCGTATGATTGAGGGCTAGGAAAAACCTGTCAGGAAAATCTTTAAAATTTAACTTGGCAGGGAATTTGGCAAAATGGTAAGAATAGCCCAGATATGAAAACATTTACTAAATCACTCATCGCTCTTCTTGGCCTCATCGCTCTCAGCATGACTTCTTGTCAAACAATGCAAGGCGTCGGCCGTGACATCAGTGCCGGTGGCTCAGCACTGTCCAATTCTGCCAGCCGCTAGCGCTATCCATTGGTTCCAAAAAATAAAGCGCCAAGGTTTCTTGGCGCTTTTTTTGTTATGAATCGAATTGTAATCACGGCACACGACAATTTTCAGATCAAGATCCTGCCCACCATCGAGCGCGTGGCCACGGTAATTGTCGGGTAGGCAGTAGCAAGTAGCTGGCTACATCATGTCATTTTTGACGATAGATCCTGGGAGAGTGGTTCGGGCATTCCCTATTTTACGTCCAGGATAGATCACAGTGTTAACTCCTGTGCGAACTCCATCGCCGATGACGGCTCCAAATTTTGAGAGCCCAGTATCTACCAACTCACCTTGGATCATAGACCTATGATTTTTCCCATCGTGGCGGGAGTTCGAGAAGATCGTGCCAGCTCCTATATTCACGTGAGATCCGATCACGGAGTCTCCAACGTAGCTGAGGTGAGCAATAGAGGTGTGGTGGGCTATGAGCGAGTTTTTCACCTCGACCGCATTGCCGATAGTGCAGTCATTACCGATGGAAGTATTGCCTCGGATGTAGGCATTGGGGCCGATCCGGCAGTTCTCGCCGATTGACACGTTACCTTCGATAACCACGCCAGGGAGAATACGTGACCCTTCACCTAGATGGAGAATCCCATCAATTTCGGCAAGTGGGCTGATAGTTCCTAAGATATTATCTTCTGGAAGTGCGTCAAGGACTGCCGAGTTTACTTGTAGAATTTCCCATGGATAACGCATCCGGAAGCAATCGGCTTCGGTCACGATTCGACGCTGGCACTGGTTAGGCTCGTCGACCCCCTTCCACGCGATAATGTCACCAGAAGAGTCATAAAGACAGGTGCCCGGATCCTCTCTGGCTAGCAGGCAGAGCGCTCCCACTTCAATCCAATGATCGAGTGGTAGGTGGACCGTGCTAGGCGTCACCTGTGTGAGTTCTATTACTTCGAAACCGGCTCGGCGTAGCTCCGTCGCCATGAGTTGTTTGAGCGGGATATTGCCAATCAAGATGTCTGCGACGTGGTGGCCCGAGGTAATAGGTGCACAGAGTGACTCGTGGTGTGGGGTTTGAATGACTGCTTCCATAGATTGTGAATGATTGGGACTTAGTCTATCAGCTACACAAAATACTGTCTAGCAAGTTGAGTTTTAAATTTAACTATTGCATGACTCAGCGGGGGTTCTCATCCTATTAAAGATGTTTAATAGCGCTGAACTACTACGCAGAGTTCCTATGCTTGAGGGAAAGTTCCATTACGCCCAAGTACTGGAATCAAGCAATGATACCGCCGCAGCCTTGATCCGCTCCGGAGCGGTCTCGGGCACTATTGTGCTGGCCGAAGAACAGACTAAAGGGAGGGGGCGTGGAGGAAATCAGTGGGTCTGCCCAAGCGGCCAAGGCTTACTATTTTCCATAGTCTTAGAGCCGAATCTTGATCGCTCACATTGGTCGCGGCTAGCATTAGCTGCTGGAGTCGCGCTGGCAGAGGTGCTGGATAAAGCCGGTTTGACAACAGAGATAAAATGGCCAAATGATATTTGGATCAATGGCAAAAAATGTGCAGGGGTGTTAGTCGAGGGGTGTGAGGATTGTGTGATTATTGGAATAGGAGTGAATGTCTCAGTCTCAGATTTCCCTATAGGTTTCAATGCCACTTCAGTTTGGAAAGAATCTGGAAACCAGATTGAGAGAGAGGTATTACTGGCGGACTTAGTACAGCCCATCATTGCCTGGGGTAGCCGATGTGACGCCGATTTTGAATCCGTTGTGGATGCTGTCAATAGACGCTGCGCTATGCGAGGCGAGATGATTCAATTGCGGCAGAATGGGGTGTCGCTTTCTGGAATAATGGCTGGTGTGAATAAAGATGGATATTTGATGTTGGAAAATGATGGGAAAGTACAAATGATTGCCCAAGCCGACGAAATACGCCTTCTTAAGGGTAGCTC
The DNA here is from genome assembly GCA_047624385.1 of Crocinitomicaceae bacterium. Taxonomy (GTDB): domain Bacteria; phylum Verrucomicrobiota; class Verrucomicrobiia; order Verrucomicrobiales; family Akkermansiaceae; genus Rubritalea. The sequence goes on along the minus strand of JBLHPP010000050.1, from coordinate 95 downwards.
CGGTAACTAGCGATGATGATGCAGAAAAAGTAAAACAAGTAGAGCAAGGCGCATTTCAGACACAGATAAATATCTCTGTGTGAAATGAAACAAAG
>JBLHPP010000049.1:0-11594 GCA_047624385.1 Crocinitomicaceae bacterium | reverse complement strand
TACGCGCTTGGGTTGTGGCGAGGAAATCAAGATCTTTGTTATATTGAGTCTTGGTCCATCCGCTACCCCAGCCTGCGCCGAGGCAGACCACCCAGCCCTTGGGTGTCCAATGCGCAAGTGCAGCATGACCGCGTTGAGGACGAGCCGTGACCGGGATTCCGAACGAGCGAAGGATGAAGCGGCCGTAGAATGCGCGCCGTCCACATATGCCGCCATTCATTAGGATATTCTGGAAGAATTGTAGCTCTGGTTTGTCGTATTTATTGTCCTGTGATCCATAGCGAATATCGCTACGAACAGCCTCTACATAGCGCCAGCGGTAGTCGGGCTTGGTGATTTGGTCGGGACGATAATTGCGCAACATCTCGCGCCCCCAAGTGAGAACTTCGTCAGGCTCCTCGCCATCGACTACCATTCGGTAGTCCCATGTGCTGAGGTTCTTGAAAGCGGGATCGAGATCTCCATCGAGAAAAGCCTTCTCAAAATGTAGGTAGCGTTTGACCGGATCTACGGTGGCTGGGGCCTCTGTGTTGGCGACCGCGTTGCGCTGCTTCACGGGCACTGCGTGCTCCAGGCTGATTGCTAGTGCTAATCGACGCAATGGGCCTTCGGAAATCTTGTTACTTGCCTTGGAGATGTTTTGGTAGATCTGCATCGCCTGACCGTATTTACCACCCTTGGCACCGTCTGCGACTGCCATTCGCACCAGCAGGTCGTCAGAGGACAACATCATCTCAATAAGCTTGCGCTGCGCATCGCCTTTTTGGGAGAAGGCTGCCAGACCGCGTGGAGTGGCCTCCATTAGCACAACATACTTTGCCAGTTTGCTATCTAGTTTATCACTTGAAAGTAAAGAATTTAGACCGAGGTTACTAACCGCCTTCAAAGTAGCGGCCTTTGCCCGAGTTAGCGCTTCCTGCCCATCCTTCAATGCCTTCTTAGCTTTCGGCTCACCACGTTTGGCTTCGTCCAAGACTGCTTGACGCTCTTTGAGCGCTGCTACTCCGGCTTCGCGATTCTTCTGCCATGTGACTAATTCTTTTTGTGCGGCTTCGCGCTCGGCATCTGTCTTAGCCATTTTTAGCTTTGCAGTGGAAGCTTTGATCCCTTTGTCGGCACCACCGATCCACTTGCCTGTTGCATGATTGACGGAACCTTGCGCCTTATCGATTGCACCCATACTATTCTGAGCCGCGCTGACCGCAGCATCTGCCGCCACTTCGGTCTCACGAGACTTCAGGAAGTCAGTGTTCTTTCGTGCGTTGACTTTCGGTAAGGCCTTGGATATTTCTGCCTTGAGGGACTCGAGTTGCTTGGAATACTGAGTCTCGAGTCGCTGGCCCGCTTGGGTAAGTTCCACAGCGGGCGTTTTTGGATTCTTTTTCTTTGCGTGCACGCTTGGGCTACTGATCGCAGTGGCGACCAGTAAAACGCAGATAGCTGTCATCTTCTGTTTTTTCATAAGTTTGTTTATCCTTTTGCTGTAAAACCTTTCTTAGGTTTAGGTTCTTGTAACGATTGTCATAAAAGGTATTCCGTCTATCGAGACCGCACAAGTGAAGAATTTATACACGAATTCCATCGGTAATCTTCCGGTTATCGATGCTTGCTGATTTATTCAGCAGGACGGCTCCAAAGCCGGGGGGTCTTGAGCCTCTTGAAAATCAAATAGAGATAGGTAAGTAGAGATTGAGAAGGTGATTGCTGGAGTAAATATCAGGGAGAAACTTTGTGGATACTTCGAAATCTTGATGATTCTGTCTAAAGGTTTCCCGAATAATGCGTTATTCAGTGACGGACAGTTCTTGACCAGATCTTGATCTGAGGGTATAGGAGGAACGTTATGGCAGGATTTTTTAAGAAGTTCATCAACAAGGTCCGCAACCGTGCGGAAATCGACTGGGAAGAACTAGAAGCTGATCTTATAGGAGCCGATCTAGGAGCACGCCTAACAATGACCATTGTCGATGAACTGCAAGACCTTGGACGTAAAATTTCTGGTGAAGATGTCGTGGAATCCGCAAAGAAGCATATTGCTGAGATTCTTCCTGACGATCTCACGGATCTGACTCCACGTGTTGATGGACTACCCCACGTCATTTTGATGGTTGGAGTCAATGGCACAGGCAAGACCACATCTACGGCCAAGCTGGCGACCACATTTAAAGAAAATGGTTATTCAGTAGTCGTTGCCGCCGCAGACACCTTCCGTGCCGCTGCGGTAGAGCAACTCGAAGTCTGGGCTGAGCGAGTTCAAATCCCTATCGTCAAGGGAGCTCCCAAAGCTGACCCATCTTCGGTTTGTTATAAGGCTCACCAAGAGGCAATCAACATGGGCGCTCAATTCCTGATCCTAGATACTGCTGGCAGACTCCATACAAAGCACAACTTGATGTCTGAGTTGAAGAAAATCGAGCGTACCATAGCCAAACAAGACCCTAGCGCCCCACACACCAAGATGATCGTGGTAGACGCAACTACCGGCGGCAACGCACTCCAGCAGGCTCGCGAATTTAACAAGGTGATCGAGCTCGATAGCCTGGTTGTCACCAAACTCGATGGCTCGGGCAAAGGCGGGATTATTGTTTCAATTTACCAAGAGCTCAAGATCGCACCACGCTATATCGGCATGGGCGAAGAAGCCCACCAATTCAAACGCTTTAAAAAGCAAGAATTCGTGGAAGAAATAATGTAGGGTAGCTCTCTCACAACTATCTGCGGAAGGATCTTCGTTATCAGCAATAATTCCCAGCGGTTTCACCGCTAGGAACATCAAGAAAAATGAGCAACTCCTGCTGTTCTCCAACTTCTCAGCGACATAGTCGAACGACCAAACAATCATGCTAATCATAAAAATCGGACTCATCCTCTTTCTTATCTTTTGGTTTGGACTCGGAGCTTGGTTAGTGGCTCGTTACAGTGTTTTGTTTGGCCCACATAAAGATGATCCAGCCGAAAGCCCTGGTGCACGCTCGTTTGGTGTGGCGCATATCGTTGCCGTTTGGATTGGCGGCTCGGCGATCGGGTTTTATTACCTGCTCAGGTAGTCTCTCCTTTCAGGGCCCCCACACTAGGAAAATAACCTAGTTTGATACCTCCGCCGCTCTACAGAGTTGACTGGGGTTTTCAGAATTAATCCAATCAAGGTCGCAGGCCTAACTAAAGAGTTTGGTGACCTTTTCCAGCAGAGCTATCGCGACCACGCGATGAAATCCGACTTTAGACTTTCAGACCTTCGACATCCCCACCGACCAAGAACGGTATAAGAACAGAACAGCTACCCAGCCTATAGTTGTTACGCCACTAGGTATCCAAGTCTATTTCTTTTGCTTTTTCACATAGTCAGCGACCCATGCTTGGTCATCTAGTGAAAGCTTTTTTAGAGTAGTTTTTGAGCGTTTTCCCTCAGGGTTTTTGAGGGTGATTTCCCCAGATTGTAGAGAAACCGGCTTGGCAAAAACTTTACGGCCCTTGTTGTCGTGCCAGATCCTATAACCTTTGGCTTCATATTCTTCGCGCCAGTTACCGTAGTCAGCCAAGGCATTGCGATGGGACGACTTCAATCGGCCAAAATAGAACAGAGACCCGCCAGTCTTGTAACCTCTGTACTTGCCAAACTGTGATCCACTCGGTGAAAGCATAAGTACAACGGGGGAGCCCATTACCTTGTATCGCTTGCGGAGTTTGTTGATGTACTTTTGTTTATTATCTTTCCGCCGCTGGTCATCCTCGATGATATTACTATCCATACGAAGTCTTATGACATTTTCGATAGCCCAGTCCTCAAAGTTGGATGTGGAAAAGAGCTCATTACTCAGAGACTTGGCTGCCGAGTTTCGGTCCGAATTGGTGAACCATAGCAGGACTGGCTTGCCATTTTTACGCGCCAGACGCATGGCCTCAGTGTAGCTTTCATACCAATTATCCTGTGGGCCAATTTTCCAAAGCTCTTCTAGCTCGACCATCGGCTTGTCAGGGTCTTCGTCAGCCCAGATGATTTTATCCTCACTATATAGTGTGCTAGTGTCAGTGGTCAGGGTGGCTTGCATGTCCACTAGATCTTTCAAGCCTGAGCCCTCCTTCTTTTCCTCATCGTCCTCGCCGAAACCCGCGAGGTTCTTGAGATCTCCCCCGACACCTTTGGCATTTCTGCCGATGACTGCACAGCTAACGAGGCCAAATGCTATGGTGCATGCCGTGGTTGCTAGTGCGAGTTTACGAATGTGTTGCTGCATGATTTCAGGCTTAACAAAGCAAGGTGCCAATTCAAGCCAGCATTCTTGGAAACATCAACGCAAATAAGCATTGCTGGATAGGCTATATCTGTTTACTTCCGAACGCATACAAAACCTATATTTATTATGAGCACCTACAAACACCTCATTATTGCCATGATCGCCCTCGTCGGGCTAAGCTCATTAGCTATGGCGTCCGCAGAAAAGCAACCCGCCTACAAAGCTGGTGAATACGGCCTCACAGAAGACCAGTTTGCCGAATTTCCACTACCATTGGGCTACTATGATAAGAAACTCACCGAAGACGGCAAAGTCGACCTTGGTGCGACTCTTTCCTACCGCTCAATGCAACAAAATGGCTTCAACCTTGTAGCCTCAATCATTTTTGTTTGCGCTATCCTCCACACATTCTTGGCTGGGTTCTTTGTCAATATGGCGCATCAGCATCAGGAAAAACACGAGCGCCGCATCAAAGAAGAAGGGCGTACAGCCTGTGCTAAGCCCGAAGATGACGCTCAGGATGATGTGTCATTCAGAGCTCAGGCCCTCCATTTCCTCGGAGAAGTCGAAGTCATTTTCGGTCTCTGGGTTGCTGCTCTAGTTCTATCAATCTATTATTTCTTTGGTTTCCACGGTGAAGGGTTTGATGGTTTCGTCGATGGCTACCATCAGGTTAAACTCTACTTTGGCAGTGACGTTAACTTTATCGAGCCAGTGTTTGTTGTCATCATCATGGCAATTGCTGCGACTCGTCCAGTGGTACGTCTAGCAGAAAGAGTCATTGGCTCAGTGGCGCGACTCTTTGGTGGTGGCCCTGCCGCGTGGTGGATCTCCATCATTACTATCGCTCCAATTCTTGGTTCATTCATCACCGAGCCCGCTGCGATGACTATTGCTGCGATGTTACTCGCAAAGCGATTTTTTGATAAGAATCCACCAGCGAACTTCGCCTACGCAACACTCGGCTTACTCTTCGTCAATATTTCTGTCGGAGGCACACTCACGCACTTTGCTGCTCCACCAGTACTGATGGTCGCTAATGACTGGAACTTCGGACTGGAGTACATGTTCTTCAACTTTGGTCTCAAAGCTATAGTCGGTATCCTCATTGCCAACGCGGTCTACTTCTTCATGTATAAGAAGCATTTCAAAGCATTGGCTGTTGAGAGTGATCTGCAAAACCGCCGTCCGATGTGGGCAGATCGCGAAGACTCAATCCCATTTTTAGTCACATTCGTGCACATGGGTTTCCTTGCTTGGACCGTGCTCAACGCTCACGATCCACCACTCTTCATCCTTGGCTTTATGTTCTTCCTAGGATTTACCCAGACTACGGGTCATCACCAGAATGAGGTGAGTATGAAGTCGCCACTCTTAGTTGGTTTCTTCCTCGCTGGTCTGGTGATTCACGGTAAGTGCCAATCCTGGTGGATTGAACCATTGATCACATCAATCGATAACAACTACTTCCTCATGGTTGGCTCCACTGTGCTTACCGCATTCAACGATAATGCCGCGATTACCTACCTTGCCTCACAAGCACCGGACCTCTCTATAGGAGCCAAGTACGCGATCCTTGCTGGCGCGGTCACTGGTGGCGGTCTCACCGTCATAGCCAACGCGCCGAACCCTGCTGGCCAGTCGATCCTGGGTAAGTACTTCAAAGGCGGTGTGGCACCACTCAAGTTGGTGAAAGCGGCCCTTATCCCGACGTTCATCATGGGAGCATGTTTCATGCTTATTAAATCCAAAGGAATGGATGTGGACCCTCTCGACAGTGTGGAGCAACACGACGAGCATACAGAAGACGAGCACGACGCTGGTCATGCTGATGCCAGCACCGAGGCGCATGACAAGGATCACAGCGACCATTCTCACTCTCACTAAAATCAATCTACAAGCCTCGACAATGTCGGGGCTTTTTTTTAACATCCACGTATCATGTTTACAGGACTCGTCGAAACTACTGGCACCATCACTCACATCGAAAATCTTGGCAAGCAATCACGCTTCACCATATCTATACCTTTCGCCAATGAGCTTGCACTCGGTGACTCAGTCGCCACCAACGGATGCTGCCTCACTGTGGCTGAGTTTGATGGTAACTCGGCCAAATTTGACCTCTTAGCTCAGACACTAAAAGTCACTTCACTAGGCGAACTTAAAGTAGGCTCAGTGGTCAATCTCGAACGCGCACTCAGAGCGCATGACCGTCTTGGAGGGCATTTTGTCCAAGGCCATGTCGATGACACGGGCTCCATTCTAGATCTATCAAAGCACGGTCAAGACCATCGTTTCGAAGTCGCTCTTCCTGCATCCATTCACAAGTATTGTATCGATAAAGGTTCCATCTCCATCGATGGTATTTCGCTGACCATCGCCGAGCTCACCGATAACAGTGCAGTCTTCTGGATCACACCACATACCTTCGAGCACACACACCTCCACGCTTGCTCGTCAGGGAAAGCAGTCAACCTTGAGGCTGACCTACTAGCGAAGTACACCGAAAAGTTGCTCGCCAAGTAGCCCCGCAAGTGGCGGCGGTTTCCAACCGCCAAGCCAAATAAACACCACGGACTAGGCGGTTAGAAACCGCCGTCACACGAAATCATCCGGGGACAGCATGCTGAACGGCCCAGTCTTCAGCCCAGCCATTGTCGCTGTCATTTGTTTTCTCGCCCATGGAATAGAGTTCATCACTGGGAACGAGAGATCTCGGACAATGCCTAACAAACTATAGTCAGATTGAAAAAATGGCGTGGCTCCGCGGGTGGCGTGTTGGTAGAAACCGAGATGACTTCTTCGCATCTTAGAGTAACTCGCTAGCGCCTGGGGGAGATCTAACTCTCTTAGGCATTGAGCCAGGCTGCTGGCATCTACTAGCGCGAGGTTTACTCCTTGACCTAGCTGCGGGCTCAGCGCGTGTGCGGCATCGCCTAGTATAGCCACCGCGTCAGTGTGCCATTCCCGCATCACCACATCGTGGTAGCCAGCTACAGAAAGGTCATCGTGGCTGTTGATTTGCTGTAAAAACACCTCGGCCTGCGGTGCTAATTCTAGTACTGACTGCTTCCATTCATCGATTGGAGTGGCTCTCCATTGGTCGATTTTATCCAGCCTAATCGACCAAAATAAGCTCAGTAAATCATCCTCGGTTCCTGTCGGCAAAAGTCCACAGAGCTTATCAGTGGAGCTGACCGACTGCCACAGCTGGTTGGGGTGAAACTCCTCAGTGCGTTTTCCAATAAACCACAATGCACCCCACGGGTATTGTCTATGCGAATAGGGGAGACCAATTTGATCACGCAGTGTCGAGCGCGAGCCATCACATACTATGAGTAGGTCAAAAGGGCCATGGCTGATAGCTTCAGCATCGATCAGTTGATGGATATTTCGGTCCGTCTTGATCTCGGTGATTTCAGTTCCCCAGTGAAGCTTGGCTCCAGATTCGATCACGGCTTTTTCTAGGTGCTCAAAAAGTGTGCAGCGGTGAGTCCCAGCCCCAGCAATTCCCTCACAAAGTTCACCGTAGTGAAGATCCAGCATCGTCGCGCCACGGTCGTTGATGCAGTGGAGTTGGTTGATCAGCGCCGTCTTAGCCAAGACATCATCGTAAATCCCCAGCTCTTTGAGCACAGCTAGCCCAGTAGGTTGCAGTAAAAAGCCAGCTCCGATAGGGGAGTTCTCTGGAGCTCTTTCAAAGAGGCTGACAGCATGGCCATCGTGCGCCAGCAGAATAGCACTCGCGGCACCGGCACTACCGAAGCCAACAATGGCGATGCGAAGTGGTTTGCTCATCACCATATTCTTTAGAGAATCTCAGCTAGAGCTAACTTTAGTATCTCGGCATGAATCGTCACGATCGATGGGCTAGAGTCAATGACTCTAGCGTAGCTCTCATCCCGCACACTGAGAAAGACATCGCGGCAGAACTGGAGGGCATCGCGTTGCTCAAACTCGTTGGCCTCGTCGCCTCGCGTGCCAATGCGTTCGAGCGCTTGGTCGACATCTAGATCGAGAATAAATAATAGATCGGGAGCTGGAGCGAAGCTCTCATTTGTAGCGCGCAACTCAGCCACATCAAAACCATTAGCACCCTGGTAGGCCATGGTAGAAAAATAATAACGGTCTAGCACCACGTGGGTACCACGCTCAAGCGCTGGCAGGATGACATCATCCACATGCTGCTTCCGATCCTTGTGGAATAGCTCTAATTCCTTATCTGGTGAAAAGCGTCCTTCAGTCATAGAAGCACGGAGGATTTTGCCGAATGGCCCGTCGGATGGTTCACGGTCCTGCAGAGCATCTTCACCGCGCGAGCACAAAGCATCAGCCAGCATTTTGACTTGGGATGACTTTCCTGTGCCATCGATTCCTTCTACCACGATCAATAGGCCACGCTTCTTTTGCTCATCCATTAGCTCGTTAGTACGAAAGCCCAGCGAGTGGAGCAAAACAAAAAAGCTCCAACATGAACGAATCACGTCGGAGCTTTTAAAAAAGGGGAGTAATGTCCTGACTACTTGTTCGAGCGGAGACGCGCGACGGTGTAGTCTGGATCGTCGGGGAGGACCTCGATATCTACTAGCGTGCCAGCACGCTTGATCATCTTGCGGCAGTCCGATGAGAGGTGGCGCAGGTGCAGTGTCTTGCCTACCTTGCGGTAGCGCTCGGACATCGCATGGATAGCATCGATGCCTGAGTGGTCACAGATGCGCGCCTTCTCAAAGTCGATTACGATATTTTGCACACCACTTCGTGCTTGGAAATGCTCAGTAAAATCACTGACTGAGGCAAAGTAAATCATACCTTCCACAGCATACACGCGCTCGTCATCAGTCTCATTGACTAGCTCCACGGTAACATGCTTTGAGCTCTTCACTGCAAACACCAGAGCGGAAACAATGATGCCGCAGAACACTGCAAGCGCGAGGTTATGCGTGAAAATCGTAACAAATGTCACCACTAGGATGACCAAGATATCTGTGTTGGGAACCTTACCTATCGTCTTGAAGGTCGACCACTCGAAGGTCGCAATCACGATCATAAACATCACACCCACGAGGGCCGAAATCGGAATGGCAAGAATGAACTCTGAACCAAACAAAATGAAGGCTGCCAGAGAAAGAGCTCCGACAATTCCCGAAGTTCGACCACGGCCGCCAGACTTCATGTTGAGAAGTGATTGACCAATTGTAGCACAACCACCCATGCCGCCAAAGAAGCCAGAAGCAATATTAGCCGCACCCTGAGCAAGACACTCACGGTTGGATTTACCGCGGCTGTCAGTGATCTCATCGATCAACTGGAGAGTGAGAAGCGACTCGATCAAACCAACAATTGCGATGGTGATAGAGATCGGAAGTATGGCTTTCCAGAATGCCCAATCGAAAGTCACTCCACCGAGAAGCCCACCTTGGAAGGTCGGAAGTCCTGTGTCAAAAGTTCGTGAGCCATCGTCGGATAAAGACTCCAAAACGTCTGCCACAGTCCGTCCACTGACAAGGTCGAAGTTCGTCGCTAGGCCGATAACCAATATTGCAACCAAGGATGGAGGGATCGCCTTGGTAAGCTTTGGTAAGAATATCACGATAGCCATAGTTGCCACCACAAGGCCTATCATCGAAGCTAAATCTGAACCAAGTAGCCACTCGAATATACGTTCACCGTCGTCGTCATAATTACCATTGAAGGTTTTAAAGAAGACCAACTGACCTAGAGCGATCACTACCGCCAGACCATTGACAAATCCCATCATCACAGGGTGGGGAACCAAACGAATAAGACGTCCCATTTTACACAGACCAATCGTAGTCTGAATAATACCTGCCAGAATAAGCGCGATGAAGAGGTACTTGTAGTCCATGCCCTCGATCCCAGTCTGAGCACCGAGTTTGAATGCCTGAGCTGCCACGATTGCAATCGCGCCAGTAGCACCACAGATCATTCCTGGGCGACCACCAAAAGCTGCTGTAATAAAGCCGACAAACACTGCCGACCAAAGGCCAATGACTGGGCTAACCCCCGCAATAAACGAAAAGGCAATCGCCTCTGGGACAAGTACTAGAGAGACAGTGAATCCCGAAAGACAGTCATCTCTCAGGTTGCCGCGCTTCTTTTTGAATTTGAACATAGAAAACTTTGTGTGTGAGTCGGTTGGACTAAAGTGAAATCCCCACACAAGCAACCCCGAACTCTGGCAACAAGCCGAATTATCCATATGTTTGGCAGTTTTCCGACATTCTAGGCAAGAATCAGCTTGCCTAAATCAAATCGAGCTATTAACAAACACCCGCTGCCTCTGGCTCCACTCCGGGGGTGGCACTTTTTTTATAATGCGCTCCCTTAGCTCAGCTGGATAGAGCAACGGATTTCTAATCCGTAGGTCACAGGTTCAAGTCCTGTAGGGAGTACCATTAGTTAGCCCTTGTTACATATACGTTCAAGGGCTTTTTTGTGTCCTCCACTCTACCTGCTTAAGTTTGCAAAATGTGTTCAAGTGAACTCTTTTTATGCAAATTTATGCACTCACATGTTAAAATAACTGCACGGAAACTGCACGAATTTCAGTAGAAAGGCTTCGTGTCGATTTTGAGGTGATCGAGTAATGCAACTAAAGTAACATTACTTGGGCTTCTAGTCACATTCGCTAATACTTAAACGTGGAACTACAATGCCAAAGGAGGGTTGTTGGGGGGTACTACTGTCTCACCTAGCCGTTTCAAACTAATGAAATCAATCATTCTATACCTGCTGCTCATGCTTCCAATGGTAGCTTCCTAGCTTCCAAGCTATGAGCATTTATCGAGCCTCACCAATCCCGAGAAGCTATCCACGCTCAAAAGGGGGAATAGATCTGGAAACGCTAGATTCAAAAAGCTCATGTATTGGATTCATGAATATGAAGCCCAAGGAACTAAACCAAAGGAGTTTCTCGTTGAACTCTACAAGCATCACGACTCAGCTCCATACGCTAATGCTACCCATGTCTATGCTCCTGTAACCGAGAAGCTCAACCTCGAAGCTCAATACAGACTTGGCAAAGCATACGGGCTTTACACCCCAAGCAATCTAGTCCTTTTAAGGAAAGGAAATGCTGCGGTTGTTACTAAGGGAGAATATACAGGAGAGAAGATCGAGATAGATCACTTGATACCCTACAGTAAAGCACCCGAACTTGAGAACTCGATGGCTAACCTAACGTGGCTTCCAAGGACTCTCAACAGGAGTAAATCAGCAAAGGTCACTAATGGTGCATTGAGGCGAGAGAAAGCTTTGAAGGCTGAAGTCGGTTGGATTTGGAGGAGGTGAAATCAAAAAACGCCAATTGAAGTGTTTTCTGACTTGATCCGTTAGGCT
>JBLHPP010000048.1:0-11599 GCA_047624385.1 Crocinitomicaceae bacterium | reverse complement strand
TCCCAATAACGACCACTCATTATGTTAAGTAAGTTTTTCATCGATCGCCCGATCTTCGCATCGGTCATCTCGATCGTCATTGTTGTACTCGGGCTAGTGGCTCTAGTCGGCCTACCCGTGGCAAGATATCCAGACCTAGCCCCGCCGACCATCACAGTCACGGCAAGCTATCCTGGTGCAAATGCTTCCACGGTTTCTGAGACTGTAGCGGCGACTATTGAAAAAGAAGTAAATGGAGTCGAAGGCATGATCTACATGTCCAGCGTCTGCGCTAACGACGGCAGTCTGACGCTCACCGTTACTTTCGAGCCTGGAACAGACCTAGATTCTGCTAACGTATTGGTGCAAAACCGAGTATCCGTCGCGCAGTCACGCCTGCCAGAAGAAGTCAAACGCATAGGAGTCACGGTAAAAAAGAAGTCCCCGGACTCGGTACTCTATGCAGGTCTCATTTCTCCTAACGGAACCTATGATGATGCTTACCTCAGCAACTATGCAAACTTACGTGTCCGCGATGAGATTTCTCGAGTCCCTGGAGTCGGCGATGTGACGGTCTATGGATCAGGGGAATTTAGTATGCGTATATGGTTAAAACCTGACCAACTGCGCGCTCGAAACCTAGCAGCAAGTGACGTCGTCACAGCGATTAGCGAGCAAAACATCCAGGTTGCAGCGGGCAAAGTCGGCGGAACTCCTGCCATAGATGGAACTGCTTCAGAGTTCGTCCTGAGTGCTCGTGGCCGCTTGGAAGAAGTATCAGAATTCGAAAATATCATCGTCTCGACTGGAGCCAATGGTAGCCCGATACGTATCCGTGATGTCGCACGTGTAGAACTAGGTGCTAGCACCTATGACATCACCTCTAAAATCAATGGTAAAGCCGCAGCGACACTTGCGATTTTCCAGATTCCAGGCTCCAATGTCATGGACGTCGCCAAGGGTGTGAAAGCCAAACTAAAGGATCTTGAAGACTCGTTCCCTGAAGATGTCGAATACATGATCGTATATGACTCCACAGATGTAATCACAGCATCTATCAAGGAAGTGGTCGTCACCCTTATTGCCACCCTTATTTTAGTTATCCTCACGGTATACCTTTTTCTGCAAAACTTCCGGGCCACACTGGTTCCGGCTGTGACTATTCCGGTCTCACTGATCGGCACATTCTTCGTGCTCAACCTGTTAGGCTATTCACTCAACCAGCTCACCCTATTTGGCCTCGTTCTAGTGATCGGAATTGTGGTTGATGATGCCATTATTGTGGTTGAGAACACCTTTGTTCACCTCTCTAAAGGGCTCAAAGGACGAGCTGCCGCTACCGCAGCAATGAAAGAAGTTTCAGGTCCTGTGATCGCCACCACTTTAGTGCTTCTCTCAGTTTTTGTTCCAATGACCATGATGGGTGGGATTACTGGCACGATGTTCAAGCAATTTGCTGTGACCATCTCTGTTGCCACAGTATTTAGTTCTATTTGCGCGCTCACGCTCAGCCCAGCTCTCTGCGGCATTCTACTCAAGAAAGCTCCAAGTGAACCTAAAGGGCTTTTCAAGCTCTTTAACACAACTTTGGATAAAGCGAATCGAGGCTATGTCTCTATTGTAAAAAAGGCGCTTCGTTTCGTAGTTCTGGGCTTAGTGCTGTTCATCGGCATGACCAGCCTCGCTGTCGTCGGACTAGGCCAACTCCCAACTGGTTTCGTGCCACAGGAAGACGAAGGCTGGGCAATGCTCAACCTCCAACTTCCAGATGGTGCTTCAGCGCAACGCACAGAGGTTGTTATGGAAGAAGTTGAGAAAATTGTCACTTCCGTCGCGGGAGTCGAGAATATCCTAGCAGTCAACGGCTACTCAATCGTCGATGGAGCTGTCGCCGCTAACACCGCATTCTGTCTGATCACTTTTGACCACTGGGATGACCGCAAAGCCCCCGGACTTCATCAGAGCGACATCCTCAAAAAAATCAATATGCAGCTCGCTGGCGTGCGCGATGGTTCCGCCTTTGCCTTCCCTATGCCATCACTTCCAGGTGTCGGCGTCTCCGGCGGGCTTACCTACATGCTTCAGGACAAAGAAGGTTCGGGGTTAGAACAACTACAGGCGGTCTCTGGCCAACTGTCACAAGCGGCGAATTCCCAGCAAGGGCTCACTCAGGCACGCTCCACCTTTCGAGCGTCGGTTCCTCAGATCTACATTGATATCGACCGCGAGGCCGTGCAGCGGACAGGTACCTCTATGACCGCTGTATTCCAGACCCTTCAGGTGTATCTAGGCTCAGCCTATGTGAATGACTTCACAAAGTTTGGTCGCGTTTTCCGCGTCACTGCACAAGCCGATGGGCCATTCCGCGCCGACCCATCAGCGATCATGCGTCTCAATGTGAGAGGATCACATGGTCAAATGATCCCGCTAGCATCAGTCTGTACGCTGAAAGAAATCCTAGGTCCTCAGACAATCACCCGATTCAATATGTATCCATCAGTAAAAATTATGGCCAATCCTGCACCTGGGTTTAGCTCAGGCCAAGCGATGGCAATCATGGAAGACATGTCTGAGAAAGAACTTCCACCGAGCATGGGCTATAGCTGGACAGATCTTTCCTACCAAGAAAAGCAAGCATCTGGCGGAATGATGGCAATTTTTGGATTCTCTATCCTGATGGTCTATCTAGTTCTAGCAGCTCAATACGAAAGTTGGACACTACCTATCTCAGTTTGTATGGCTGTTCCAGTTGCCCTACTCGGACTCGTCGCAGCATTGATGCTCCGAGGAATGGACAACAACGTCTACACTCAGGTCGGTATCGTTTTGCTTATCGGCCTCTCTGCAAAAACTGCCATTCTTCTCACCGAGTTCGCTAGCGAACAACGTAAAGAAGGTCTTAGCATCTTTGATGCCGCGAGTGAAGCTGTGAAGCTCCGCTTCCGAGCTGTTCTGATGACGGCGCTCTCCTTCGTTCTCGGAGTTATTCCACTGGTCATAGCCTCAGGTGCCGGTGCTGAATCACGCCAGATTCTAGGAACTGCCGTGCTGGGTGGCATGCTCGCTGCAACTATTCTAGGAATGGCAGTCGTCCCAATGCTCTTCTATGTCGTTCAGACGCTTGCTGAGAAATTCGGGAAAAAGGGTGATCCTGATTTACCGGATACTCAATCGACAAACGCAGAATGAATCTGCAGAATACTCACAACCATTCTAACTATTCACAAAGGACTAGGCGGATGGGTCTGAGCCCTTCTAAAAACGATGCAGAAATTTGAACTATTTGGAGTAACGCACTGGGTCACATTGACCTCGATTATCGCTCTCGCATCAGTCCTCATCTTCCTCTATCGTCGTCATAGCTGGCTGCGAAAGCCATTGCGCTATGGCTTAGCTGTCTGCACACTTTTGAGCTATCCTCTACAGATTGCGCTGGCATACATATTCTCTTACTCGATCGATCTCGAATCGGCCCTACCATTCCACCTATGCGACCTCGCGGCTATCATTGGAGGTGTCGCCTTATTCACTCAGTCACAGAAACTGGCTGAGTTCGCTTACTTTTGGGGGCTAGCAGGGACTCTCCAGGGACTCATCACTCCCGATATCCAGCACAGTTTCCCTAGTCCAGCATTCTTTTCCTTCTTTTGGAACCACGGCTTTGTCGTCATCACAGCACTCTTCTTGCCACTAGCAATGGGATGGCGACCACGACCAAAAGCGCATTGGTATCTATTTGGTCTAAGCCAGCTCTATTTAATTCTCGGACTTGCGGTGAATTACATGCTTGAAACAAACTTTGGCTACCTCAGTCACAAGCCCGATACAGCAAGCTTGCTCGACTATTTTCCGTCCTGGCCGTGGTACATTCTCATCTTGGAGCTAGCCTGTGTGTCCCTATTTTTCCTACTTTCCCTACCTTTTTCCAGAAAATCAGTGAAATAACACGTGCATATCAAAGGATTCCGCGCAACTCTGTACACATAAATTTATGAGTGACGCCAAACCAAAGAAACGCAAGCGTATCAATGTCCGACGCCCTGATATAATGGAACAAGTCCAGGCAGAGGTTCGACGCTACTACGAGTCATCAATCCTTGAGAAGATTCAAGCAAATGATGGCTCACTCACAGTAGGTAATACCACGATCAAACTAGCCCGTCAATTTGGCTTTTGCTACGGAGTTGAACGCGCCATCGATCTAGCCTACGCCGCCAGAAAGGTTTTTGAAGACAACAACATCTACCTCATTGGTGAAATAATCCATAACCAAGAGGTCAACAAACAGCTGTCAGACATGAACATCGTTTCACTTCCGTGGAAGGAGATGGATGAGCAGTACGACCGACTCACAGAAGACGATGTCGTGATAGTTCCTGCATTTGGTGCACCTACAAGCTACATTGACAAAATCGAAGAGCGTGGCGCATCCATAGTCGACACGACTTGTGGTGACGTCATGAAAGTCTGGCGCCGAGTACGTAATTACGCGAAACAAGGATTCACCTCTATTATCCACGGTAAGGCTTGCCACGAAGAGACCAGAGCCACAGCCTCCAGAGCATTAGGTGACGCAAAGGACAGTCACTATATTGTCATACTTACTCTGGCGGACACCGACTACCTCTGCGATTATCTTATAGGTAAAGTGAGTGCTGAAGACCTAATGAAACGTTTTTCTAACTCAGTCTCTGAAGGATTTAATCCTGAGCTTCACCTAAATAAAGTGGGAGTAGCGAACCAAACGACAATGCTGAAGAGCGAGACAGAAGAAATTCAGAAACGCGTTTGTAGAGCTATCACTGCGCGCGATGGGAAGACTGAAAATTTCCAATTTTTTGATACCATCTGTGGAGCCACTCAGGAACGTCAGGACGCACTTTTCGAGATGCTAAAGCACCACATGGATTTATTATTAGTCGTGGGTGGTTATAATAGTTCTAACACTGCACACTTGGTAGAAATCGGAGAGCAAGAACTTCCAACATTCTTTATCCAACACTCAGATCGACTCACCTCATTGGAGGAGATTATTCATTTTGACCTCGAGCAAAAAACCGAAACAATTTCAAAGCACGCAAACTTACTCGACACGAGTATGGATGTAGTTGTCGGAATCACAGCTGGTGCGTCTTGCCCAAACAACCTGATTGAAGCCACAATTCAACGAGTTTTCGAGCTCAGAGGTATCAATCCTAAAGATCTATAAACTTATGCAAGAGATCGTTGCGCGATCTCGTATTTATGCGATGGTGTGAATCTTCAAACCGTAGCCCTCATCTTTCAATAGACCCAAATTCTAATATTACAGCATGGAAACCCAAAATTCTGACTCTGATTCTGCCCCTGTCGCAGTCGCCGTCGATCCAAACCAAGTGCCACTAGACGACGTAGTAACCGCCGATCCAAACCAAGTGCCACCAGACGTCGTAGAAGCCGTTGATCCAAACCAACTGCCACCAGACGACGTGGCAGCCGTTGACCAACTTGGTCAAACATATCTCTCCTTAAAACAAGAGCTCGCCAAAGTAATCATTGGCCAGGAAACGGTTATTGAGCAGTTAGCTATCGCGCTATTTGCGCGTGGTCATGCGCTTTTGATGGGTGTCCCAGGCCTAGCGAAGACACTCTTAGTTTCCTCTGTCGCAGAATGTTTAGAGCTGAACTTTAGCCGTATCCAGTTCACTCCTGACCTCATGCCTTCAGATATTACTGGCACGGACATCATTCAAGAAACTGAAACCGGAAAGCGCGAGTTCCAGTTCATCAAAGGCCCGATTTTCGCCAACCTTCTTCTCGCGGATGAGATCAACCGAGCACCAGCAAAAACCCAAGCTGCGATGTTAGAAGCTATGCAGGAACGCCGAGTAACAGCACTTGGCCATAGCTACACACTCGAGCCACCTTTTTTCGTTCTAGCCACTCAAAACCCAGTCGAGCAAGAAGGCACGTACCCTCTACCTGAAGCTCAGTTGGACCGCTTCATGTTCCTGATCGATGTAGATTACCCGAATGAAGATGAAGAACGTCGCATCGCTCGAGAAACTACTGGTGTCATGAAGAAGAAGTTAGACACCGTGCTCACTGGCGAACAAGTAATTGCCTATCAAGAACTCGTCAGACGCATGCCAGTGCCTGATCACATCTACGACTACGCAGTGGATATCGTTCGTAAAACTCGTCCAGTCCTAGATTCCTCACCAGAATGGGTGAAAGAATATGTTGGCTGGGGAGCTGGTCCACGTGCTGTTCAGTATCTTATCCTTGGAGCAAAGTCCCGCGCCGCCCTTCATGGGTCGTACATGGCTAGGCTTGAAGATATCGAAGCTGTCGCAATGCCAGTACTCGGTCACCGAGTGTTGACAAACTTTGCAGCTGAGTCCCAAGGGATGACAGCCAACAAAGTAGTCGAGCGACTCGTTGCTGAAATGCACGACGAGCAATAAACCTTCTCTCACAGACTCAACCCAATTAAGTCTCTGTGGATTATTCCTTCCTCGACCCCGCAGTCCTAGGACGACTCGGTGCCATTCCTCTAGAAAGCCGGCAGCCCATGCTTGGTAACGTTGCTGGGCGCCATCGTTCACCCAACAGAGGATCGTCAGTTGAATTTGCTGAGTACCGAGAGTACGTACAAGGTGATGATACTCGCCGGCTCGACTGGAAGGCATATGCTAGATCTGACCGACACTACATCAAAGAATTTGAAGCTGACACCAACCTGTTAGCCCACATGATTGTCGACACTAGCGGCTCTATGGAGTTCGCGGACAAAGGGATCACTAAGATTGAATTCGCCAGACAAATCGCCTCGACTTTAAGTTACCTTGCTATCAACCAAGGAGACGCCGCAGGGCTTAGTTGTATTTCTCAAAAGTTAGATCTAGAGATTCCACCTCGTCGTCGAGCTTCTCATTTGCAAGGTATTTTTAAGACTCTCTCTGAAGTCACGCCGAAAGGCGACACTGGACTTATCCAAGGCTTACACTCGATCGCGGAGAAAGTACAAAGACGTGGTCTCATAGTCATTCTGTCAGACTTATTTTGTGATCCTGACGAATTCTCCGACGCTTTACAGCACCTGCGCTATCGCAAACACGACGTCGTCGTGTTCCACTTGATGGACCCACAAGAAATCGACTTCGAATTCGAGCGTCCACATCGCTTTGTCGACTTAGAAGATGGATCTCCTATTGTATCGGAACCCACCTTGATTGCTGATGAGTATAGAGAGATCGTTCAAGATTTTCTCACCGATACCAAGCGCCGTTGTCATGATGCCAATGCCGACTACCGCCTAGTAAGGACCTCTGAGAGCTACGAAAGTGTGCTTTCCACCTTCCTGCTAGATCGCCTACCTAAAAAGGGCAAACGCTAAAATTAACTATCAAATTTTAACTTGAGCTTTCCATTTTTATCATCCTATTCCTTCTTTTGGTGGCTGCTCGCTTTAGGGATTCCTGTGCTTATTCACATGCTCAACCGACGTCGCCATCGAGTCGTCAAATGGGCAGCCATGGACTTCTTGCTCAAAGCGACTCGCGAATCTCGTGGCAAGAAGAAGCTCAAGCATATCGTCATTCTTACCTGTCGTGCATTAGCTATTGCAGCGCTAATCATGGCAGTTGCGCGGCCGCTCGCGACCAATGGATTCCTCAGTTGGGGTGGAGGTAAACTAGACACCATCATTCTAGTACTGGACCGCTCAGCCTCGATGGAACAAAGTTCATTAGAAAGCGCCATTAGTAAACGAGAGAGTGCGATCAGCTTAGCCCAAGACTCTATTGCCGAACTTGGTGATACAAAACTCATCCTGATCGACAGCGCTACTGGTGTCCCCATTTCTATAGCAAGTCCATCAACTCTCAACGAAATTTCACAGACCAAGGCGACTGATACAGTAGCAAACATTCCGTCACTTCTCGACACAGCCGTTCAGTATATTCTAAAAAACAACACAGGCAGAACGGAAATCTGGGTTGCCTCAGATCTACAACAAAGCGACTGGCAACCACAAAGCGGTAAATGGAGCGCCATCCGCGCAGGGTTAAATAACCTCTCAGACCAAGCTAGTCTGCGTGTACTCTCTCTAAATTCTGAAGCTGAAAGCAACCTAAGTATTACCCTAACTGGAGCCCAACGAATCGAAAATGAACTGCTCTTGGAATTAGAGATAGCCCAAGGTGGAGAAGCTAACCAACAAGATATTCCGCTCACACTTTCACTCAATGGAGCTCAGAGTACTGATATGGTGAGCCTCTCTGGTAATGTTATAAAGTTCACCAAACGCATGCCTCTGTCAGGCAAGTCCGGTTACGGCTATATTCAACTACCAGCTGACACTAACTCTAGGGACAACACCGCCTATTTTTCTTATGGAGTGGAACTTCCTGTCCACACCGCGATCGTTGCCGCTAAATCCGAAGCTCAATACTATCTCAGTCTTGCTGCGGCGCCTCCAGGCTATGCTAGTCAGCAAGCCAAAACCTACCTCCCTCACGAAAGTATTCCATGGGACTCTCTTTCCTTAGTTATCTGGCAAGCACCAATACCTAACGACACGGCCCAAGTACCTCTATTAGAATTCATCAGGAAAGGTGGCATCATCGCCTTCTACCCTCCGCCAAACACTGAAGAACAATCCTTCCTAGGCACGCAATGGGGACTTGTGAATAAATCCTCAGCGAGCAAATACTTCATTGTCCAAGATTGGGACCGTAGTGACGGCCCCCTCCGCAATGGAGAAGAGGGAACGCCGATCCCCGTGAGCAAACTTAAGGCCGTCAAGCGCAGAGGAATCATCACCGACTCCACAAGCTTGGCCCGATGGAGTAATGATAGTCCTTTCTTGACTCGTTCCTTCCATGGTCGCGGCGCAGTTTATTTTGTATCCACATTACCTGATTACACTTGGTCGAACCTAGGTGACGCGGATGTCATATTGCCTCTGACTCAGCGACTCTTATTCAAAGGAAATCAACGTTTTGGCTCAGGCTACTCAGCGACACTCGGGCACCTCCCAGCTGAAATAACGATCGATGCTGCCAAACGTAAGAGACTGGATAAAGCGACACCAACTAACCCACTCAATGCGGTATATGAAGCGGGAGTATACACATTTGGAGAACGGACACTCGCGGTAAACCGCCCAGCTGAGGAAGACCTAAAAATACATCTCGATAAAGAAGCGTTAGACCTAGCGTTGTCTGACGTTGAGTATTCCTTGTTTGAGGAGGACACTGAGAACTCCTCCGCTTTCGCTCAACAGCTTTGGCAAATATTTCTCGTAGCCGTACTGATCTTCTTAATCATTGAATCCTTCCTCTGCCTTGCTCATAAACGTAAGAAAATAGACCCCAAGAACTAGTGCATTTCCAGATACAGAATCTCCATTTTTCCCCATCACCCACATTTTTTATTATCGGGTGTCTCGCACTCGCTGTGGTTGGAACTCTCTGTGTGGTTGCGATCAGGCGTTCGGCCCGACCAAGAAGAACTGGAGCTATCGAAGCTCTCCGATTGATCATCACCTTCTTAATCGTTTTGATGCTTTGGGGACCAGAGTGGAAAACAATCATCACACCCGAAGATGAGCCAGAAATCGCCATTTTATGGGATGCTTCCGGTTCGGGAGCAACTCACGATGCCCAATTAGCTGAGGGACCAAACTCCGTTATAAGCCGGCGTGAATTCATCGATTCAGCTCTTGAGTTAGATGTTTGGAAGAAGCTAGAAAACAACGGTAAGACAAGTGTCTTCTCGCAACCATTCTCTGAACCCTCACCAGATGCAAATGCCACTGAGACAGCTCTAGCTGGAACGAATATTAGCGAACCTATCGAGAAACTGCTAGAACAACACGATAACCTTAGAGCCATCGTACTGCTCAGTGATGGTGACTGGAATACTGGCCCTCCCCCTGTTAGTGCTGCTCAAAAGATGCTCCTCAAGAATGTCCCCTTATTCACTATTCCCGTGGGAAGTAAGGAACGATTACCCGACATAGAGATACTCGCAATCACAGCACCAACCTATGGAATTATCGGTGAGCCTATCCAAATCCCGTTTTCACTCCGCTCATCACTCAAGCGCGACATCAACACTACTATAAAACTCAGAGATACCTCTAATGGCAAAGAATTCACCAAGAAGGTGAGAATCCCAGCAGAGAAAGAGTATTTTGATAATGTACTATGGCGTATCGACCGTGAAGGCCCCAGTAAACTAGAACTTAGCTTTCCCGTTGCTGATGGCGAACTGGTAACTGAGAACAACCGCCAAGAATTCATTATCCAGGGAAAGAAGGAAAACCTCAAAGTCCTCGTCATTGAATCGATCCCTCGTTGGGAATACCGTTTTATCCGAAATGCGCTTTCACGCGATCCTGGAGTAGATCTTGATTGCCTATTGTTCCACCCAAAGCTAGGTAAAGGTGATGGCCCTGACTATATTCAGAGCTTCCCTGACAAGTTAGAAGACCTGCAAAAGTATGATGTGGTTTTCATCGGTGATGTAGGCATAGGAAATAACCAACTCACCCTCAAACAAACAAATCTACTCAAAGGCCTTGTAGAAAATCAGGCGAGTGGAATTGTCTTTATACCCGGCTCTAAAGGGATGCAAAAAACCTTACTCGGCACGCCACTAGGTGAGCTTATACCTGTCATTTTAGACGAATCAAAACCGGAAGGCATCAGCGAATCTACCGCGTCACCACTCGCACTCACCTCAATGGGACGAGGTTCACTGCTCACCATGTTAGGTGACAATGAGATCGAGAATGAGCGTGTCTGGAAAAACCTACCGGGCTTTTATTGGTCCGCTGCCATTGAGAAAGCAAAAGGCGGAGCTGACGTTCTAGCCACCCATGCAAATAGGCGCAACAGGTTCGGACGCATCCCACTTCTCGTCACAAAATCAGCGGGTAACGGTAAGGTCCTTTACCTAGGTCACGACTCAGCATGGCGCTGGCGGCGTGGTGTAGAAGATCTCTACCACTACCGCTTCTGGGGACAGGTTGCTCGTTGGATGTCCTACCAGCGCAACATGGCTGCTGGCGAACAAATCAGGCTCTACTTCAGCCCTGATAGGCCCAAACCCGGCGATGTCGTCACTCTCAATGCTAATGCTTTTGACAGCAATGGTGCCCCACTCACTGATGGGGCAATCTACGTCGATGTCACTTCCCCTAGTGGTGAAAAATCTCGTATAGAGCTGACCAAATCTGAAGCGACCTGGGGTAACTATAGCGGCCGCACACGTATCTCACTGCCCGGAGAATGGAAGCTGACCGCTGGTATTGTGAATGACCCAGATGCTTCGGTGAAAACAACCATCATAGCCCAAGGCGATATTCTCGAAAAAACTGGCCAACCTGCGCGCCCAGAAGTGCTGGAAGAAATGGCTCGCGTCACTGGTGGTCAAGTCATCACGGCCAAAAACCTCAAAGACATTGCCAATCAGATCAATGCCCTTCCCGTAAAAAACCCACAAGAAACGAGTATTCCCCTTTGGGCTCAAATCGCCAGCATGATCACTCTGATAGTATTACTTGGGTTGTTCTGGACTCTAAGAAAGCTCAACGGCACTTTCTAGTATCATTACCTAGTTTATCCCTAGG
>JBLHPP010000047.1:0-11699 GCA_047624385.1 Crocinitomicaceae bacterium | reverse complement strand
CTGGTACGATGAAGCAAAATAATGCGTCTCAAAGCTCACCAAAATAGTCTAAACTAAGGGCCATCCGTGGTGAAAAACGTTTCATCGTCCCAGCCTTTTAGCCTCTTTCGCGGTAAAAATATTCCTCTGGCCAGAATAATCTGTAGTGGAATCTCGCTCCATCATCTTCGTTAGCTTGGAACTCAAAAAACGTCCTGTGACGCAGAATACATTCTCCCTTTTGACATCTTAGTAATTATAAGTATGTTGACCAAGCAAATGACCAACGAGGAATACGATCAAGCAATGCAGATGAAATCCCACGCTCCAGGCTATTGGCCTGTTGAGGCGATGGAACGATGGAGTGATCACAAATGGCAGCTTCGTAACCGCATCAACTCGCTAGAAGCGCTAGAAGAAAGAATCAATCTGACTCGCGAAGAGCGCTCAGGCATTCTACTTTCAGGTAATAAGCTTGCGATGTCGATCACTCCGCACTTCATGAATTTAGTGGATAAGGATGATCCGAATTGCCCGATTCGCCGGCAAGTGATTCCAAGGATCGAAGAAACATGGGATGACCCTACCGAACTATCTGACCCCTGTGGCGAGGACTCGCACATGCCAGTTCCCGGCCTAGTGCACCGCTATCCAGACCGCGTCCTATTTCTTGTGACCGACCTCTGTGCGTCGTACTGCAGATACTGTACTCGCTCGCGGGTGGTCTCAGGCGTGGGTGAGCAACAACTCGAGACGCAATACGAAGCTATTTACCAATACCTCGAAAATACTCCGACAGTGCGTGACGTCCTACTCTCCGGTGGTGACCCCCTGATCTTCTCCACAGCAAAGCTCGATAAGATCCTCACGCGCCTCCGCCAAATTCCGCATATCCAGTTTATCCGTATAGGCTCGCGTATCCCAATTTTTCTCCCTCAGCGCATCAACCAAGAACTCTGTGATATGCTGAAAAAGCATCACCCACTGTTTATCTCGATACACGCTAACCATCCGAAAGAGCTCACGAGCGAAGTCCAAGAAGGTCTTATCCGCCTTGCTGAGGCTGGTGTCCCGCTGGGTAATCAATCCGTACTTCTGAAAGGAGTGAACGATGACATCGCGACCCAGAAAGCCTTAGTCCATAAACTGCTCATGTGCCGCGTAAAGCCTTACTACCTCTACCAGTGCGATCTGATCGAAGGTTCATCCCACCTCCGCACTAGCGTGAGCAAGGGACTAGAAATCATAGAAGGACTCCGTGGCCACACAACTGGCTATGCCATCCCACAGTACGTCATTGACGGTCCAGGCGGAGGAGGAAAAATCCCAGTGAACCCAAACTATGTGGTTCAACATACGGATAACCGGGTGGTGCTTCGAAATTATGAGGGCAAAGAATTCATCTATCCCGAGACAAACAGCACCCCAGCCTTTTTAGAATAGTCGCCATTTAAGAACGGATATTGGTAGGCCGAGCAAAGAACAGTGAGCGTGGTTAGTTATGCCTTTATGCGATAGCACCCAAGTTGGCAGGCGTTTACGTACTGCTATGGTTGAATGTTATATAACATTTTAATAATCCAAGCCTGACTTCATCACATTTTTTTATAGCAAGTTCACTGAAGAATATGCTTTCTAGGGGTATGACCGTGACTCAATCATCCGTTGATCTAACCACAAGCACTGGAACCATGCGCTGTAGTGTGGTGAGACCTACTAACGATGGCGCATTTCCCACCGTGATTTTCTACTCCGAAATCTTTCAAATCACTAGCCCGATTGGCCGCACCGCAGCCTACCTAGCTGGCCATGGATATGTCGTGATAGTTCCCGAGGTATTCCATGAACTCAATGACATCGGCACAGTCCTAGCCTACGATGATTCAGGTAAAGACAAGGGCAACAACGACAAGTTCACTAAGCTGCTAACCAACCATGATTCTGACACAGCAGCCATGGTAGCGTGGGTCGACACTCAAACATTTTGTAATGGTAGTTTAGGTAGCTTTGGCGTTTGTCTAGGTGGCCATTTAGCCTGCCGCGCAGCACTCCACTCAAGGGTCCAAGCCGCCGCCTGTCTCTATGCAACGGACATCCATTCATCCACCATGCCTGCTGGAACAAAGCCACAGACTATCGATCTTCTAGGCGACATCTTAGGGGAAATCATGTTCATCTGGGGACGACAAGACCCACACGTATCCTTAGATGGCCGCAAGCTCATTTATAGTACTCTGAACGAAGTAGATGCGAATTATACTTGGCATGAATTCAATGCGCAACACGCCTTCATGCGTGACGAAGGAGATCGCTATGATCCAGAGATCGCCACAACTTGCCACAAACTAACTGTCGATCTATTCCACAGGTCACTTCGCTAGCACCCCTCACCCCTCACTACATCAGCGGCACTCCAAACTTCTTCATGATCAGGTGGAGAAGGACAAAGAGAATCACCGTGCCCACGCAGTAAGATCCCATCGCCCAGGCGAAGTGGATGCCTTTTTTTAGCATCCATGGAATCACCAAGAACATCGGCAGCGTGGGCAATACATACCAGAACGTAAACCAAGCGTGGTTGCCGATTTTATCAGTTTGTTCCTGTCCGTTTAGCTCAACAAACATCCAGATCATAGCGAACGTTGTCACGACTGGTAGGGATGCAATCAGGGCTCCGAGCTTATCGCTTCGCTTGGCGAACTCTGAAACTAGCACAACAATGCCAGCGGTGATAAGGTATTTTAGAAAAATTGGCATGACTTTGAGATTAGGAATTTGAAATCCAGTGCAATTGAAGTTAAAAGACTCTTAACTCTTTATCTCATCGCCTTCAACTGCTTCCTCATGAAATTCATCCCTATCCTAGCCCTATGCCTACACCCTCTTGTGTCCTGCTCACCCATCCAGGCCACATCGCCAGTTCTAGTCAAGACTGGCAGCGCTTCAAAATTAAGTCCGGTCCAGAAGAAAAAGATCGGCAACAAGATCTGGAAAAATGAATCTGGTGGTTCAGTCACTGGCCTCACCACTTGGAATAAAGGTGAAGAATTTCCGTCGATGGGGATTGGACATTTCATATGGTACCCCAGAGGCTTCAATGGTCGCTGGACCGAATCTTTCCCGGATTTTGTGCGCTACGCCCAAGCCTCAGGCCGCAAGGATATCCCTGCATGGGTTCTGCAAGCTAACGATTGCCCGTGGAACAGCAAGGCTGCCTTCGAAGCCGACTTCAATGGCGCCCAGCTCAGCGGACTCAGGGCTTTCCTAGCTAGCAGCGTCACACTCCAGACCGATTTCATCATTCAAAAATCGCAGGAAGCACTACCCAAAATTCTCAAGGTTGCTCCAGCCGCCGATCAGCAGCGCATCCAAACGAACTACCACTTAGTCGCCACAACGACCAATGGCACATACTCTCTCATCGATTACGTCAACTTCAAGGGAGAAGGAATCAACCCACGTGAGCGTTACGGCAATCAAGGATGGGGGCTCCTCCAAGTGCTTTCGAATATGCGACCGAGCAAAGGTGGCCAAGACTCCGCAAGAGCATTCGCCGACAGCGCAAAATTCACTCTCAAACAAAGAATCAAAAACTCCCCAGCTGAGCGTGGCGAAAAACGTTGGAAAGCTGGCTGGGATAATCGCTGTGAGACTTACTCTAAAGCATTTTAGCTATTCAGCTTTCTGAGTTACGTTTTCCGACTGGCGTGTTGCTGTTAGACCATGAAAAAGATCTACCGCGAAAAATGCGCAATCATCGAAAGTGGTGGACGGTGAAACATCTCTACCAGGAATCCACATGGATCTCACGAATGAGAAAAAGCGAGTGAAAGCACCTCTATTCTAACCGCACCACTACAACAGAATTGTTAATTATTAATTACTACGTCGCGATACTGGGCTCTCTCTACAAGCCAATTTGGTTCGATAAAGCGGCTGGAAGCGTTCTTTTACTTGAGAAAATTTACAGACCTAAACTTGTGTGTCGTGGGTTTTCAGCTTTCTGTTTTGATTTTTTAATTAGACTGATCCCAATCGCACTTATTTAAGGGTCTTGATCGTCAATCGACGCACTTGAAGATTTAGACTTCTTGAGATTTGGTTTGACGAGTAGCAAGTAGCTAGTATTCAGTAGCTAGCATGAACGAACATCTAGCACGATGAAGCAAAATAATGCGTCTCAAAGCTCGCCAAAATAAACTTAACTAAGTGCCATTGTAGACTGATCCATACTCAATATGAAATTCATTATTAAGCTTCTCCCATCGAAAAACCTCTCGTGGGTTTTACTTTTGTTAGGTATTGCAGCCATCTGTCTATTCTATCAAGTACCTCTGCACACCAAACGGCTATGCCTCAGCGTGATTATCTGTTTACTCATCATCTGGTGCTGTGCTCTTCAGTTACTCTTCACCTATAGAACTGTATTCTGGACCCTGATTTCTTTAACCACACTCACCACAGCAGCACTCATTTTCTGGCCGTTAGCTGATTACGACAAGCAAGCCATTCATAAACGCTACCTAGAAAATTTAGTTAAATACGAAGGCGTCAACTATCACTGGGGCGGTGAGAACCACCAAGGTATTGATTGTTCAGGTCTCCCAAGACGAGCTTATCGAGATGCTCTTGCCATTGAATCTCTGAGACAAATAAATCCAGCACTAGGCCGTGAGGCGCTGCTCCAGTGGTGGTACGATACAAGCGCCAAGGCTCTATTAGGAAGCTACCGCAATAATACAACACCCAGAGGAACTTCAGGAGTCATCAATATTTTTGGCCCCAATGACGCCAAAGCCGGAGACCTCGCAGTCACGAAAAACGGCCTCCACGTGATTGTCTACCTCGGTTATTCCCGCTGGATTCAAGCCGACCCAGCCGAAGGTAAGGTACATACTTCACCAAACACCGGAGATAGCGTTTGGTTCCAAATGCCTGTAAAAATCCTCCACTGGAGTCTACTAGACTAAGCATATAGTTCAATTACCACAGGTGACTTACAGGAACGATCCGCTACTTTCATTAGCCTGAAGGGATTTCGGAGAAAAAAACCAACTGTTGCCGACGGAGGAAGCCACCTTGGGGGTACACGCCCACTTGCTACTGGCTACTCCCCATCACCCCTCTGGTGTCAACTCGCTGACTGCTTGCATGATTCTATCAGAAATTTTTTGGTAGCCATCTTTGCCACGGAGTTCTTTGAATTCTTCTTTAGTGAAACGAATCGGGTCACCGACAACCACATCGATTTGATTGCATCTCATCTTTCCTGAACCACGAGGCAGGGCATCGTAGGCTCCAAAAATACGCATTGGTTGAACAACAGCCTGAGCCTTTGAAACAATCAATCCAACACCTGGCAATCCAGGGTTGAGCTCGCCATCTAGTGTGCGTTCACCTTCTGGGAACATGACGACCTTTTTCCCATTCTTCAGAGCTTTGATGATATTCTTGAGGCCCGTCATGTCGGGGTTATCCTGATCTATAGGGATAGCGTCCCATTGGGTGTACAGCCACTTGCCGAAACCTGTGAATAGAGTTGAACGAGCGAGATAGGTCACATTCTGTGGATGGACAATACCGATCAATGGTGGGTCCAGAAAACTTTCGTGGTTCGCGCACATGAGCACGCCACCCTCATCTACCAGCTTATGGTCGTTGATGACTCTGCGGTTGAAGAAGGCTTTTCCAGCACTTATGAAAAAGGTGTAACCAATCCAATAGACAAGTTTCATAGGTAGTTAGGGTAATGAGTTAGTTCGCTTTAGCTAGAAGTTCTTCAGAAGCACCTCGTTCACGCAGTACGTCCAATGCAGCCTGCACGACTTGCTCGACATTCATCTCACTAGAGTCGATCACTACAGCGCCTTCAGCAATCACCAAGGGTGAGCTCTTGCGCTGGCTATCTTCCTTATCGCGGGCTGTGGGGTCATCAATGATTCCCTCTGCAGCTCTGCGCTTGCGGCGCACTTCCTCAGAAGCATCGATATACATTTTAAATGGAGTATCAGGGAAAACAACCGAGCCAATATCCCGGCCTTCCATCACCACTGAGCCTAGCTCTATATAGTCTCGTTGCATACTGACTAACAGCTCACGGACTTCAGAGATTGCAGCCACTTTTGAGACTCGACTATTGACCGCATCTTGACGGAGCGCATCACCAGGATCAACACCATCCACTAGAACAGTAGAAAGGTTATTCTCAACCCCACAGCTAAAATCAACATCACCTAACAACGCTATTACAGCCGCTGAGTCAGCAGGGTCGACTCCCTGCTGAATAGTTGCCCACGCCACCGCGCGGTACATAGCTCCAGTATTGACCATAATGAGACCTAGCCGTTTGGCCAAGGTCTTAGCAACTGTACTTTTACCTGAGGCCGCGGGCCCATCGATGGCTACTGCTATATTTCTATTGCTCATTATTTTGTGCTTTAGCGTTAGGACTCACTCACACTTGCCAGGCGTTCGAAGAAGTCTGGGAAAGTTTTTGCAGTGCAGCCTGGGTCACTGATCGTGACTCCGCAGTCAGGATCTAGTGCTACTAGTGAAAAGCACATTGCTATGCGGTGGTCATCGTAAGTGTTGATAACTGCGTGTTTGATTTTCGCTGGCGGTGTGATTTCGATAAAGTCTTCACCTTCCACCACCGTGGCACCGACTTTACGAAGCTCGGTAGCCATCGCGAAGAGGCGGTCGGTTTCTTTGACTCGCCAGTTGTAGATATTACGAATGGCTGTTGTGCCTTTGGCAAAGAGAGCCGTAGTGGCTATGGTCATCGCGGCGTCTGGAATGTGATTCATATCCTGATCCACAGCTGTGAGCTCGCTGCCGTCGACGATAAGGTACTCATCGTACCACTCCACTTTAGCGCCCATGTCTTCGAGCACTTTGGCAAAAGCCACATCGCCTTGGATGCTTTTCTTACCAATGCCGGTCACTTTGATTCTACCACCTTTGATAGCTCCAGCGGCGAGGAAGTATGAGGCCGATGAGGCATCCCCTTCCACCATGAATTTGCCTGGTGATTGATATTTCTGCCCAGCCTTCACGACGAAGCGCTGGTAGTTGTCATTCTCCACTTCGACACCAAACTGCGCCATGATGTGGGTGGTGATGTCAATGTATGGTTTAGAAACAAGCTCGCCTACGATCTCGATCTCCATGTCATTTTCAGCATACGGAGCGGCCATCAAAAGCGCAGTGAGAAACTGACTAGAAATAGTTCCGTTGACTTGAACCTTGCCGCCTTTGAGGCCATTAGCCTTGATCAAAAGTGGTGGGTAACCTTCATTTTTTAGGCAGGTGATATCGCAGCCCATTGAGCGTAATGCTTCAACTAGGGCATCGATTGGTCGTTCTTCCATCCGTCCGATTCCAGTGAGAGTAAATTCACCTTTTCCTAGAGTCATGGTGCCAGCGAGTGAACGCATCGCAGTGCCAGCATTCCCCAGGAATAGCTCTAGCTGCTCGCCTGTGCCAAGTGGTCGGCCTAAGCCTTGCATCACACAGCGTGTTCCGTCGTCGCTCAACTCGTAGCTTACTCCCAGTGATGAGAGAGCTTCCAGCATCCGCTGCACATCATCGCTATCGAGTAAGTTAGTGATTTCTGTCGTCCCCTCAGCGAGTGCTGCGAGAAGAAGCGCTCTGTTAGATAGGCTTTTCGAGCCTGGCATATTTACCTCACCATTGATCTTAGCAATCGGTTCTAGAGTGATAGATTCCATAGAATGTATTATTTTCTTAAAGTCGTTAGATGAGTCCTCTTCGCTGCTTAGCCTCCTCAAGATAGGCATGCATTTGCTCACGGTCTTCCTTTTCAAGACAATCCGTGAGTTTCACGAGGTCAGCAATACTCTCACGCAACGAGCGTTGGAGAGCATCACGGTTTTCCATCAAAATTTCAGTCCAAAGCCCGGGATCACCACCAGCCACTCGGGTTGTATCACGCATTCCGCCGCCACTAAGCTCTGCGATGTCATTGTATGCGAGCCCTACTGTGGCTCCCACCGATGCTAGTATGTGTGGGAAATGGCTGACACGTGCTACTGCATAGTCGTGGTCTTCAGCGGTCATTCGGCGCGTATTGCAGCCTAGTCCTCGCCAAAATCCCTCAAGTAATTCCACTTTGGACTCCGCTACACCATCCTCATTAGTGACGAGGCAAGTCGCCCCATCCATCAGATCAACTCTTGCAGCTTCCATCCCAGTCTTTTCCGAACCAGCCATCGGGTGGCTACCGATAAACTGCACAGCGCTGCCTTTTATTAGTGGAGTAAGCTCGGCATGAGGGAGTCGCTTCACACTTCCTACATCTGTAAGCAGTAAGGGGGCATCATCCTGGAACTCCATAATTTGAGTCACCAGATGCTTCATCACTCCCACCGGAGTGGCCAAAATACATAGATCCACGCCTGCCACAGCCTCGGCAAGATCGGTAGTGGTGTGTTCTACACCCATGGCTCTCGCCACTTCTAGCGGTTGCTCACGCCGACCCCATAACAAAAGTTCAAGCTCTGGCAGCTGCTTTTTAACAGCCAGAGCGATCGAGCCACCTAGTAATCCGGGCCCAAGTATGGAAACGCGTTTGATCATTCGCACCTATATAAAAAGCGCCGGGCCTAATTTGCAAGGCTCGGCGCTAAAAAAGTCATATAATAATCGCACAAGACCTAAGGCACACGAAACTTGTGTGTCTTGTCGCTGTCATACGGGTCACGCACGAGAGTTCCTTGTGGGATACCGCGCACATCCACCTGATTTTTGGTGTACGGGTTAAAGACGAAACCTTGTTTACCCGGCACTTTAGTTGCGTATGGGTAAGTAGCCGGTGCAGTAGGAATACCTGTATTAGCATTAGGGTCTACTGTAGGAAGTTGATTGCCATTCTCAAGACGCTGACGGGCCTCCTCGAGCTGTCTCTGACCTTCGTCGTTGATTACAGTCTCATCCGCAGGCACTGGCAGAGTCAATTGTTGGTTAAGATTTGGTGGCTCGTAGGGTGGATAATAACAGGAGGTCATCAGACCGCTGAATAGTACGGAGAGCAGAGCGAGTATAGAAATTCTCATCATGGCTAGGCTTATTTAAATCAGAGTAGTTAGTTAGAAACAGTATAAACTGTAGTGCTGTAAAAGCAGCGCTGTGTGACTCTTGCCGCAAGCTCTGATAAAGTCAAGTAGTCGCGTGCAAAAATCATCAATTACTCTCTACCCCATAGGGCTTGAAATCATCAGCTAGATCGCTTTTACTCAGCAGCTGAACCAGTATGCAGAATTCATCTCACTCACATTCCTATCAAAATACCCTAGCGGAGCTTGAATCATTCATCCTCCAGCCTGATGCATATGAAGGGGATTTCAACTCCTTGGCCTCACGAGTTTTCCTCTACCAGATCGAGCATAACTCTGGGTATTCAAAATTCTGTACAGCTGTGGACAAGCGAGAAGCCGATTGCTGGCAGGAAATTCCGTCACTCACCACTGACGTTTTCAAGTTGGAACCAACACCCACTTGCCTCAAAGAAGCAGAAATATCGCTAACCTTCATGACCTCCGGCACCACTGGAGAAGCTCGCGGACGCCATCACTTCCGCGACACCAAACTCTACGACACTTCGATTTTGACAGCTTGGCAGCAACTCGGACTCCCCCAACCGACCAAACTCTTCATACTCACGCCTCCTCCTCAGCAGGCTCCGCATTCCTCACTATCACACATGATGGAAACTCTACGTCAGGCCCACTGCCCTGATGCGCGCTACTTGATCGACAACGACAAGCTAGACCCAGCACCCATACTTGAGGCTTTAGCCGCAGACCAACCTATCAGCTTATTGGGAACAGCACTCGCCTTTCTCAACCTCTTTGAAACCCTCCCCGCTCCAATTCAACTACCAGCTGGAAGTTGGGCAATGGAGACGGGTGGCTACAAAGGTAGTGGCAGAACTCTGAGCAAGGAAGAACTCTATAACAAATTCGAGACCATGCTCGGTATTCCTAGCGAACAAATTTGGAATGAATATTCCATGACCGAGCTAAGCTCCCAGTTCTACACCCGCGGTATTGGTCAAGCTCATCACGCCCCACACTGGGTGAGAATCCAAGTCCTCAACCCCGAGACCAACCAGCCCGTCGCTCCGGGAGAAATGGGATATCTAATCATCCATGACCTGGCTAACATCGATTCAGTCTCCGCTCTGAGGACGCAGGATCTGGCAATCTACCACGATTCACATAGCTTCACTCTAGTTGGTCGCGACCCATCTGCCCTCCCCAGAGGTTGTTCTCGCTCCATCGATGAAGCGCTGAATCAGTAATTCTCTTTACCTCCACTAGATCCTAGCTTACCTCTCTCTTCAATCCATATGCACGCATACGAAGACATTCCACTCAACCTCGCTGGCTACGCTATCGCAGTTTGGCTTATTCTTTTACATCTCTGGATGTTAGTGAAATCTGACGAAGCAATGGCATTTCTTAAGAAGTTCCCTCGCAATCAGATTGCAGGAGCTATTCTGATGTCCATCGGTATGACCTGGTTCTGGTTTCTCATCGTCCCATTCAAGTCCCCTATAGCAATGGATTTAGGTGAATTCAATGGAGCCAAAAAGATCTTGCTCATTGCCGTTCCCGTTGTGGCTTATCTCATGATCACAGGTGTGAAAGAATTTCTCGCTGTCCGCGGACTCGGAATTGTCTCCCTCATGGCCGCCGCTCCACTTCTAGCAGCCGCGTGGATGGAGCCAGCTACCGGCAGATTGCTGGTACCTATCTTCGCCTACGGAATGCTCACAGTTGGTCTCTTCTGCGTTGGCATGCCTTATCTACTGCGCGATGCCATCACTTGGGCAATTGCCAGCTCAGGTCGCTTCAAAGCCCTCGCTTTCGGCGGTTTCGCCTACGGCATTGCTGTGCTCGCCTGCTCCATCCTCTGGTGGTAAGCCCGTAGAAGCGCGCTTCCAGCCGCTTTTATCTGTATGGCAAAAAGTAACAATGTCG
Source organism: Crocinitomicaceae bacterium (assembly GCA_047624385.1). GTDB lineage: Bacteria > Verrucomicrobiota > Verrucomicrobiia > Verrucomicrobiales > Akkermansiaceae > Rubritalea. The sequence continues at coordinate 717 of JBLHPP010000047.1, read as the reverse complement.
TTTAGCCCAACCTTCCAGTCGCCTCATCTTAGGACTCTAGCCACTTTTCGGCGTCATCAAATGCTTCATAAGCAAAGGTCTTGATCTCGGCTTTCAAGAAATGCCGAGCGAGTTTGGGTAAGGCGTTTACCACCTTTGCATCGCTCACTATGGCTACTTTCTCGATCTCCTGATGATGGTCTCGCACAAAACGCATATGCCCGATGAATCCCTCAAAATTCTCCCACCCTGGGAAATCATCAGCATAAATCATCAGGCCTTTCAATTTCTGGTGACTTGCTAGGTAGGCATCCACAGCCTCGCTCAGCATTACAAAATCTTCAGCACTCAAGGCTGACTTCGGCTGGACAATTACGATCCCTTTACTTGGGTTGATGGTCTCTTCAATCATAGTTATTTTTTAGATTTATGACAAAGAACCTAACTGCTATCGCAATAGATGACGACATAAAACTCTCACAGAAGAAGGCCTGGGCATGTGGATTTTTCCTATGAAGTGTCTCGCTCCTTAGCCGCGTGTGAGGGTGCCCTGTTGGCTGTTGATGCAGCTCAAGGCGTCGAGGCCCAGTCAGTAGCAAACTGCTACACCACCATAGAGCAGGGCGTAGAAGTAATTCCAGTGCTCAATAAAATGGACCTGCCTCAAGTAGAACCTGAGCGTGTTTGCCAAGAGATCGAAGATATTATCGGCATTGAAGCTATTGATGCTTGTCGCGT
>JBLHPP010000046.1:0-12466 GCA_047624385.1 Crocinitomicaceae bacterium | reverse complement strand
GCTTGGCTGGAGGCCAGGTGCTTGAGACCACGAGTGTACATTGTTTCGACCTTTGCTGGGATTGGGTCTTCTTGCCTGCGCTCAATACTTTGAGCCCATAGCGGAGATGCTAGGGTTAGGATCAGTAGGAGGCTAATGGATTTGTAGAACATTATTTTGAGGCATTGAGTCCTTTGTTGAAGGCGTCGAGAGCTTTGTTAAATTCACGTGGGAGTTTGGTGCCGGCTGAGCCTGATTTCTTGGGTAGGCGGCGGGTCTCAGTCTTCCCATCACTCCTCTCTCGGCCTGTCTCATTGCCTGTACCTGATTCGGCTTCTTGGCCTTCGCCACCACTTTCCCCACCGGGTCCTTTACCTGGTTTATCTCCGGGTTTCTTACCTTCAGCACCTTGACCCATCATTTGTTGCATCATTTCCATGAGCGCCCCACTTTTACCCTCACCTTCACCCTCACCAGATTGTTGTTTTTGTTTTGCTGCGGCTCCAATTTTCTCAATAATTTCGGTTTCAATAGCAATGGTGGCGCCAGACGTGTCGAATTCTTCGAGCCTATCTGTTGCTTGCGCCATGAGGTCTTCGGCCTCAGCTAGGAAGTCGATGACTTTCGCGTTGGTTTCACCTTGGATGAGTTCTTGGACGTCGGCCGAGAGCTCGTCTTGTTCACGGGCGACTAGCTTTGATCCTTCAGCGTGACTTTTGATGATTTGCTCGGGAGTTTCTGTTTTTTTCTCACCGTGCTCGCGGTCATACATACGCTGAAAGTCAGTCTCAGCGTGGATGATTCCAGTGAAGAGGGTGGTAATTATGAGAGTTGTTTTCTTCATTGGATAGGCTGGGGCTTTAAATTTATTTCTGGGCGAGGTTGGCTGCCGGGAGTGTTTTCAGGTGACTCAAGGAGGCGTCGTTTCTGCTCAAGCGAACGATTGGTGCCACGGATGTTCTGCTCCTTCTGGATTAATTCTAAGACTTTAAGCATGAACTCGAAGTCTTCGTCTTCTGACCCACCGCCGCCCCCGCCCCCGCCACCGCCGCCGGCGTCATCTTTTTTAGCTGTGGCGTCTTGCAAGGCACTGGCCCATTCGCGGAGGGTTTTGGCCGTGGTTTTTGCGTCCGTCCATGCAATTATATTATGATTTTGTTCAATATCACGGAGCAATTTTTCCATGACAGAATCGATGTTAGAGTCGCGCATTTTATCGAGTAACTCTTTGTGTTCAGCTTGCTGGGTGCGTGAGAAGAAATGCCCGAGGTCTTCCTGGATCCAGCGGATATCGGAAGTTGTTTGTTCTTGAAGAACGTAAAGTCCGAGCATGGTTCGTTGGTCAACAGGGTCGAGAGCTTCAAATTCATTACTCAGAATAATAGGCTTAGATAAATCGTATTTCTGTGCAGCTTCGATCATTGTATTTGCCAGCTCTTCTTCATCGGCAGCAGCCTTGCGTAGGCGATTGATGAATGTGCCCGCTTCGAGTTGCTTATTGGCTTCGTTGGCTTTTTCGATGGTTTCTTCCATCTTCTTGACCAACTCGTTTTGCTTCTCAACAGCCTCCTTTACATCTTCTTTTGCTTTTTGATCCGTGTTTTCGGGGCTTTGAGCATCGCTGAGTTTTTTGGCGATCTCGGGCATGGATTTTTCTGCCATCTCCTTCATATCCATAGCCGACTCAGCGAGCTTCTTCATGGTAGCTGGATCGATTTCTCCATTCTTGGCAGCATCTTTGAAAATCTCTTCCATTTCTTTGGAGAGCTCTTTCATAACATCGGCATTTTCTTTTTCCTTGTCTGCTTGTTCTGCCAGTTTCTCTTTATTTTCTTCTTTTTGGAGATCTTCACCAGATTTTCTTTCGAGGCGAGTGTTCTCATCTAGAGCATCTTGCTCAGCGCGCATGATATCTTCCAATTTATTGATAGCAGATTGGGTACGTTGTTCTATCAGTTCTCTATGTTCTTGCTTGGTGAGAACGTAGACGGTGATTGGGGCTGAATAGCTGCGGACTCTATCCGGTTTGTAATCCTCTGACCAAGCTCGAATAATCAGTTTTTGAGGCACTATATCGTATGCTTGAAAAGAGAAAATCATAGGTTCAGAGGCATTCCTAAGAGTTGGTTTACCTTGGATTAAGTCGAGGTTTCCTTTTGCTGGCGAGTTTGCAGAGGGCTTAGAGAATGACCCTTGCCAATCAATCCCTGCGCGCTTGATGCCGAAGTCGTCTTCAGCCAGTATTTCAAATTCAATGGCCGAATCCGCGAGGACGTAAATCTCATCGGCAATGTTTTGAATGTAAGCACTAGGCGCGGCATCAATTTGCGCATCAATAGTGAGTTTTGTTGGGCTGAGGTTTTTTAGCTGGTACAAGTCGACCCAATCGAGAGTGAAGTTACTTTGCTCGAGTCCTATAGAGATTGGAGCAGAGGTGAATGTGTTGCGTGATACCGTGAGATTTAGCTGTTTGTCTGAGGCAGGTTCATTTGGAGTATCTGCAGTGTTTGGCGCCTTTAAAGTGATAGACGCTGAGCTGAGCTCTCTGTTGCTGCGTCCTTTGAGTATGATGGAGCTTCCTTCCACAAGGGTGGCTTGGCCAGAGGTCACTTCGATTACTTCATCATCTAGTTGTAGATATTCAGGGTACTTGAGTTGGGCTGAAATTTCTTCTAGGCTGGGGCGCATCACTGGATTGACCTCCATGGTGACAAAGGCGTCACCAACCCGAAGTTCGATCTCCTGAAGCTTGAGTATTTTAGGGAAGTCGAATGCGTAGGTGCGAACCTCTATCGAACTGAACTTCCATGCTTTGACCCCTTCTCTAGCTTTAGCTATTTGTGGAGTGTTGGAGTCTTCTGTGAGGTCGAGCTCCATTGTGAATGGCTCGCCGTGAGCCACATAATACGGCTGCGGCAACTTGCTGAGGTCGATTTTAGTTTCAGTGTAACGTTCTATTTCGGCGAGTGGCATGAGCCAGCGCTGTGCGGCATTCCAAGATGCTTTGGGGGTGAGGGTCCAAGCGGTGGTGGCAATGCCAACGAGAGCGAGTAGTGCGAGACTCCAGCGTGCGAGCCAAGAAGGGGGCAGGGCATCGTGGAGATCGCGGCCTTTCACTTCACCGGCGACTTCATCCATAGCGGCCTCACGCAAGCGCGGGGAGAGGGAGGTGCCGTGTTCGTCTTGATTTTGGAGTTCAACCACACCGAGGAGTCGGTCACCAAGACGTGGGTATTGCTTTGCTATGAGGTGAGCGATCTGGTTTTCACGGCGGTGTTTGAACACCCAACGGTTGATCCAGATAGGAGCGAAAACAGCAAAAAATGAGACGCCCGCTATGAGTATGATGAGCCTTACGAACCCTGGAGTCGGGAACATGCGGTCTAATGCAAAGACTAGGACGTAAGAGAAGAATAAGCCAAAAAATCCAGCCAGAATAGCTTCCAACACTTTGATTCGCCAAACCTTACCGCGAAAATCCTTGAGTTGTTTACGCAGGGATTCCGGAAGCTGTTTTTGTTGGAGATTATCTGACATGGTCCTAATGACGCTCTATTGCTGTGAGAGATTCTGAGAGATTTTTCAAATGACCTCCACTAGCAATAGATATACGAACCTCTATAATCGTTCCTTATCGAAAAAAACCAAGTGAATATTTCATGAATAGAGGTGAAAGTCCGCCTCGGTCAGCTATTTGATAACCTCGGCGCGTGGGGGCGTCCTGAAAATTGGATCGTCCTTACTGTCACGGGGTGGCTGGAATGGAGCAAATAGCCAAGTCGGTTTGCTGATTTTACCGGTGCCGCGGAACTGTCTTAATCCCTTGACCTCTTTGCCGGTCACGAGCGTTTTGAGTGCTTGAAAGGGAAGCTCGATGATTTTCATCGGAATCTCAGCAAGCCCCATCATACCGCGAAAGTTCATTCGGATAGTGAGATCTAGAATTTCTTTGTTGAGATCGATCCAGCCTTCACCAGTGAAGGTGGTGTTGGCTGTCCTAGAGGTGAGGTCTTTAGAATGGAAAGTTCCATTTTTTGTGGAAAAGTTACAGGAAAAATTGCGTGCCCGCTCATGCAGGACTTGCTGGTTTGAGAGTGGCTTTACCACGGTGTCGATGAGTGATGAAAGTGGGCCGAAAAGTGGGACAGCAAAGAGGTCACCATTGGCAAGTGCCAGGTTTCCATGGCCATTGAGCGTGGCAATTTTCGGGCCTTTACCGCGGAATGTGAATGATCCAGTGAGTTTGCCCGCGTTTAGATCATTGAACCCATAGGTTTGGCTAACCTTTCGAAGTTGCAAGGCGTCCCACTGGAATCTGCCGGAGTAGGAGGCATCCGAGGGTTTCACATGGAGATAGCCTGACATGTAGCCACCACAGATGTTACTTGAGAGGCTGTTGATTTGGACTTTGTTTGGTAGGATTGTGACTTGTCCTTTGGTGTTGGTGAGGATAATGTCTTTTTTGAGGAAATTATAGTTTGTGTCACCAGAGCTCGTGAAGCCAACGAGCAATTTCATCTTGTTAGCCTCACCCTTGGCCCAGCATACCACCCCAGAGCAGGAAACTGTGGGTGGGTAGTTGAATTTGTAATTTTCAAGGTGATCGGCAATGTTCGGGGCAAAAAGCCTCAAGATAGGAGCTGGCCATGCACTTCCTCTGAGACCTACAATTGTGGTTTTCTTGTCCTTCCAAACGAACTTGAGTGACTTAGCTGTCAATGTGCCGGATTTAGGTCCCTTGTAGGTGAGGCGAAGTGGGTAGTCGGTGTAGTCAAAGGTTACTGTGATATTATCAAAATTCGAAGTCTCTCGGTTGAGAGTGTAGTTTCCCTTCGCGTAGCTTATGGGTACGTCGTTATTGCTGAAGTTACGGACCTCTGCGTTGCCGTGGGACTCCCAGTCGGTGAGGTCGTCTTGGTTGATTGTCCCATTGGCATGCAGGTCGATAAAGGATTGCTTGTTGAATGCTAGTTTCGAGAGCTCAGCTTTGAGTTTGTCGTTTTTCACGAATGGAAAATAGACTTGGGCTGGTAAGCTCGAGCGAATTTTATAACGAATTCGCCGATCTTTTATAATTATTCTTCCTGTGAGTTTGCCTTGACGGTGGTCGACGGAGATTTGATCGAGGTAGAGGTCACCATTATTCCATGAAAATTCGGAATCAAGTTTGTCAATTGAAGCACCACGGAAGCTGAAGTCGCTGGCACTCACTTTGCCAATGAGCTTGAGGTCTAGCTTCGGGTTGCTAGCACCAGGGAGAAGGTAGCTACCGTTGGCTACGATCCGGGTCTTTCCCGCAGTACTAAAACTCTTGAGCGCCTGGACTCCAAATACTTTAAAAGTAAAGTCCTGTATGTGAATAGAGGAGTCTATTTTGAAGCGACCACTATTATCAAGTAAGTCAAGGTCGGCTGTTACTTTGCAACGTTCTGCTTGGTGGGTGAACTCGAGCTTGTCGAGAGTGACTAAGTTTTGGCTCCAATCTCCCTCAAGGTAGACGTCAGACATTGGATAATTTTTGTAGTCGAGGCTGGAGGCCGTGAAAATGTAGTCAAAGTCTACTTTACTTGGTTCGGAGAGATTCCCTTCAATAGATATTTTAAGCTCCGGTGGAGCATCTGCTGTCCAGCTCCACTGTTTGAGTTGTTCCAAAAAGTTTTTGTAGGCGGCTATTCGGCTTTCTTTAGCTTTTGGATCGGAGGAAAAATCTTCTTTTGGAGTATCTCGCCAGATATTGCAGTTGATAGAAACCTTGATGCCTTCGTAGTTGCCTGTGAGGTCGGTTGTACTGACCGATTGGTTTCCTCGAAGGTCAATGGATCCATTGACGTTAGTAATATTTATGATGGGGCTATCTACTTCACCTCGGACTAGCGGTACAGCGAGCTTTGCATTAGTGATGGAAATCGTATTGATCTTCAAATGACCACGCATCAATTTCGTCTTGTCTACATGTATGACGATAGCTGGGAGTTCCGCAATTTGAATCTGCCGTTCTTCTGTGCGATAGAACCGGACATTGTTTGCTGTCAGCCCATTGAGAACGTGAAAGCTCAGATGATCAAAGGTGACAAATAGCCCATACCGCTCCATCTCATGAGCGACACGCTCAGCCGATGCATTGGTGAGTCCTTTTTCGTGCAGGTAGGCGAGGGCGCCAATACCAGACACGATAGCTGCCACCACGATGAGGGTGAAGAATACTCGTAGGCGAATGATGAGGCGGCGAAGGGACATTGAGTAGATCTACCTTTCGCCGAGCCTTTGGCTCGCTGCAAATTTATTCTCAGCGCGCTGTGCTAGCCATTGTTGCGAATACTGCAGTATGAGTTTTTGTAGAATCGGGCGGGCGATAGAGAGGGTGAGACCTTTGAACACGGAATGCTTTATAGCTTTTTGTTGAGACTTTGTGTTCGATTTTCTCTTGAGGAGGAAGGATGCCCCAAGGCCTGACGCTATGGCGATAGCAAAACTCTTTACTGGTTGTTCACTAAAGCCGCGCTTGATGCGCTTTGGAAAATTGAGAAACTCAGAAAGCGCGGACTTTTTCTCAGTGATCTTTTCATCGAGTATAAGTTTCGCGCCAAGTACTGAGATGCGGGCATCCGCAAGTTGCTTAACGAGCGCTAGCTTTCTTTGTTCGGTTTGATCTGTTGCAGCCATTGTTTGTCTTTTTCTATTTCAGCCTTGGTGTGGGAAAAGAGTACCACCCTGCTTGATGTCTTGAGTTTATCGAGGAAAATGAACACGAAAAGTAGATGCAAGAGGAAAAGTCCAAATGTCACTATCGGCCAAGTACCCACGAATTTTTCCACGCTGCTCAGCTTACCTTCGAGTAATTCGGAGCCAACTCCAATCAGAGTGGCGAGAAATAAGATCCAGCTAAAGAGTCCAACGAATGCTAGCTTGGCTACTAGTGTGGCCCGCTTGACTCCTTCGTTAGCAGCTTCCTTGGCCTCTATGCTGGCGAGTTCAGCTTTAGCTCGGAGATAGTCACTACCAGATTCTTTCAGGTAGTCGAGGGTGTCCTTGATGGTAAACTCTCTATCTTGAGGAGACGGGTCTGATTCGGGCATTGGCGTGGGGACTAAATATGAAAAAACCGGCTCACACCAATGTGGAGGAGCCGGTTGGTAAATTGTATGGGTACTTAGTATACGTATTGGTTATCGGCGGCGAGCTAATAATCCAATGAGGAGTCCAGCTCCAAAAGCGGCCAGCACACATTTTGTAGGGTGCTCGCGGACGTAGACCTCTGAGCTAGCATGCACGTCTTTGGCTTTGGCTCTGGTGTGTTCGTATTTTTCGGTGGCAGCCTGTCTTACTACAGTTGCTTTGTTGCCGGCTTCTTCTTTTAGTGCTGAAGCTTTTTCTCCGGCATAGGTGCGGAATTGTTGTGCTTTTTCGCCGGCAGCATGTTTGATCTGACTCGCTTTGTTTTGCACGCCTTGGGCTGCAGTGCGTGCTTTTTCTGTAGCGGCCTGGCGAATGTCGGCAGTCTTACTCGTTAGGCTTGAAACTGTAGTTGGAGCTGTTGCTTTTTCTTCTTCTTCCTCTTTGATCGCGTTAAGGCTTGGTGTTGCGTAATCCATATTCTTGTTTGTTGATTTTATCTTATATAGCTCTGAAATAGTGAACCTATCGACACTACAGGGAGGGTTAAAATCCGAGTGGTGAATGAACTACTTAGTTCTAATATACACAGCTTCATCTGGACTTCAAGAATGCACTGCTAGAATATTGCGCTCATTTTGTAGCGGCTGGTCTTAGGGGATAGAATTGATAGTAAGTTTATTAGGTGGTGCGATATGGTTCGACGGGAGCAAACCATAGAGCCTTTTTCTTTCAGGAGCTGGATAATGCTCCTTTCACCTAGCAATTGGAGGTTGCTGGCAAAGTGTGTGATTTTTCAGAGGAATATTCGTATAATCAGTGGAGGCTGCCAGCCGAAATAGAAAAGCCCCAGTGCAGATTCCGTAAAATCTACTCTGAGGGGCACCTCCGGCAACTAGCGTTGGTGGTGCTGGAAATATTTATCGAGAGGGAGTGCTGGCTAGTTGATTGAAGCTTCGAGAACTTCGATTTCTTCGCTGAGTTTTGACCAGCGACTGATCGCGTTATCGAGCTTGGTTGTTAGCTTCTGATAGGCTTCAGATGTTGTTTGAGTTTTCTTTGGGTCAGCCATCACTTCTGGGCTACCCATTTCAGTGGTGAGCGTGACCTTTCTTGCTTCTAGCTCGCTGATGGTTTTCTCGACCGTTGTGAACTCGTCTTGCAGTGGCTTGAGGACATTATTGCGCTTCTGACGCTTTTCCGCCTCTAGCTTGCGTTGTTCTTTACGAGAAAGCTTTGGTCCTTTGACCACAGCAGTTGCAGGAGTTGAGGAGCTAGCGAGGCTGCTAAGTGTCGGTTTGGATGGGGTCCTAGAGATTCCTTTGCTCGCCGCTTTTTCGTCCGCCTTTTTGTCGAGGTAATAGGTGACATTGCCGTGGTAAATCTGTGGAGATTCGCCAGGGCGGAACTCGAGGGTCTTAGTCACGATTGGGTCGAGGAAGGATCGGTTGTGAGAAACGATCAAGTAGGCGCCTGGGTATTCTGCTAGAGCGCGCTGGAGTACCGCCTGTGACTGAACGTCGAGGTGGTTAGTAGGCTCATCAAGAATGAGGAAGTTTGCTGGCTGAATGAGCATACAGACGAGAGCCACACGTGAGCGCTCACCACCAGAGAGAACTCCAACTTTCTTGAAAACATCGTCACCACGGAAAAGGAAACAACCGAGGATGTTTCGCACAAGTGGGGCGTTCTTCGCTGAAGCCACTGCCTCGCAGGTCTCGATGACTGATCTTTCAGGATCGAGTTCGTCAGCGTGGTTCTGGGAGAAGAACGAGATAGCTGACTTCTGACCAAGTGTGTAGGTTCCGAAGTCGGGGTCTTCTTGGCCGGTGATGAGGCGACAGAAGGTCGATTTTCCGGCGCCGTTAGGCCCCACGATTGCTAGACGCTCGCCACGTTCGACTTCGAAGTCGAAGCCTGAGAAAATGTTGAGTTTGCCGTACGCTTTCGACGCGTCTTCGAGCTTTGCAACGGACTGACCAGATGGTGGTGGGGAAGGGAAGGTGAAGTTCATCACCGCATCGTCTTGCTCGAGCACGATGAGTTCGACCTTTTCAAGCTGCTTGATACGTGACTGGGCTTGGGTGGCTTTAGACGCCTTAGCTCGGAAGCGCTCGATGAATTGTTTGGTCTTTTCGATTTCCTTTCGCTGGGTGTGGTAGGCCTTGACTAGGATCTCTTTGCGAAGCTTGGACTCCGTGAGGTAGTAGGAATAGTTACCTGCGTATTCTTCCGCTTTACCGTGAGCAAATGCGATGGTGCGCTTTGTCAACGCATCGAGAAGTGCCAGGTCGTGAGAAATGATGATGATCGCGCCAGAGTAGTTGAAGAGGTATTGCTCCATCCACGTCTGGGAATCGATATCAAGGTGGTTAGTAGGCTCGTCTAGAAGGAGGACGGCGGGTTCTTGGAGGAAGAGCTTGGCCATCGCGATACGCATCTGCCAACCACCAGAAAATTCGGCACAGTCGCGGGTGAAGTCACTGCGTTTGAAACCGAGTCCTACGAGGACTGATTCCACACGTGGTTTGATCGTGTTTGGGTCAAAGTGTTCCAGAGCTATGTCTAAATCACCAATCTTGTATAGCAGCTCAAGGTACTCGTCTGTAGACGAATCCATTGTGGTGAGTTGCTCAGAAAGCTTATCGATTTGGTCCTGGATTATTTTAGCTTCACCAAAGGCAGATTCAGTTTCATCCCAGAGTGAGATACCGTGGATGTGGATACCTTCCTGTGGCAGGTAGCCAATCTTACAATCTTTAGGTTTGCTGATTTCACCACCATTGGCTTCGAGCTCGCCACCGATGCACTTCATCAAGGTGGACTTGCCCGCGCCGTTATGACCAGCAAAGGAGATACGCTCCTTCGGCATGATGGTGAAGGAGAGGTCTTTGAAGATGACTCGGGCGCCAAATTCGACGCGTAGTTTTTTGATCGCTAGCACGCCAGAGGCAGTAACTAGAAATCTGCTTTCTGCAAACGCTAAATGCAGTCAGTTTTATCAGAAGTGCGTCTCCAGCAGCCAATTGCCTCCACAATCATCCAGATTTCCAAGATTATAGTGGAGATGCCGATGCCGACGAGTAGCCACCTTTCTTGCCCAATCCAGCTCAGATCTGAGCCAATCGCAGCGATGAAGATCTGATACAGCATCGCCCAGGCTGGGAGAATAAGCATAAATACCGTGGGGATAGCGATGAACCATGTCGGCATTTTCTTGCGGCGCATCCAGAAAAAGATGACGAGGAAGGCGAGGCCGCCGAGTAGTTGGTTGATCGCTCCAAAGAGCGGCCAGAGAATCATGCCGCCAGTACCAGCGGGTTTCCCTGCGGCTGATGGAAGCGAGGCCATCCACCAAGCAATTAAGCATGCGGCGATGGTGCAAAGGTGCTTATTGGTCAGCCATGATGTCTTACGAGCTTCAAGGCCTGCTTGCGTTTTCTCTGGCTCAGGAAGTTTGCGAAGTTTGAGATCGATCAGACATCCACCTAGTTCCTGAACAACATAGCGCTGGAGTCTGCAGGCTGAGTCGAGCGTGGTGGCAGCAAAGGAAGCCACAAAAACTCCCATCAACGCTTTGGCGAATGTGGCTGAAATTCCAAGTGTTTGGAGGAAGTTTGATGCGCCAGTGACAAAGGCATTGATCTTGGCGGGTAAGCCTTTTGAGCTGGCCCATGAACTGTACTGGGCATCCCAGGCTGCAGTTCCAGTGAGAAATTCATCACCATGTGTGAGGCCCAGACCTAATCCTGCAACACAGGCTAGAATGACGAGGACGGCGAGAAATCCTTCGGTGAGCATTGAACCGTAGCCGACGAAGCGTGCGTCAGTTTCGCAGCGGAGTTGTTTGGAGGAGGTGCCAGAGGAAACGAGGCAATGGAAGCCAGATACAGCACCGCAGGCGATGGTGACGAATAGGAAGGGGAAGATGAGCGGGAGTTGCTTGGCGGTGATGTTTGGTTCAATCGCCGGGGCAACAATCTCTAGCGGCTGACGAATGCCGTCTACTGGAGCTCCACCGAATATTCCGGCAGCGAAGAGACCGACTACAACGAGCGCGAGTGTGGAAATGAGCTGTAGTGAGTTGATGTAGTCGCGCGGTTGCAATAAGACCCACACTGGAAGCACTGATGCTATATAGGAATAGACGAGCAAAAAGGTGACCCAAGTCATCAAGGGCCAAGCCGCGAGGCTTGCGTTAAAGTCTGCTAGCCAACCGACATTTCCATAAGCGACGGAGAGGTACATCACCGCCAAGGAAATGATCGATGGAATCAAAATGTTGAGTCCCTTGCGGTGGACGAAGAAACCAATAATCAAAGCAAGCGGGATTTGGATGAGGCAGGGAGTGATCGACTGCGGGTAGAGTCTAAATACTACGGCAATCACCAATCCAAAAATGGCGAGCACAAGCGATAATGCGATGACTAGAATACACAGGAAAAGGAGGCGCACGCGGGGGGAGATAACATCGCCGGCAATATCACCGACAGTTTTTCCTTTGTTACGCATCGAGACCACTAAGGCTCCGAAGTCGTGGACGGCTCCAATAAAAATTGAGCCAAATAGCACCCACAGAAGGGCGGGTAGCCAGCCCCACATGACAGCCAATGCTGGGCCAACAATAGGGCCAGTTCCTGCGATCGAGGTGAAATGGTGTCCAAAAACGATGCCTTTCTTTGTGGGTACGAAATCATTGCCGTCTTCCAGTTCAATCGACGGAGCCAAGCTGTCCTTACTGAGCTTGAAGACCTTTTGACCCAACCACTTTCCATAGGTATTATAAGCGAGAATGTAGAGCACGAGGGCTCCGAGTGCGATGGCTAGGGTGGGCATATAGTTTGGTAAATGTCAGAATTAGATTGTTTAGGCAAGTGAGGATTAGATCGAAGTATTCAAAATAGATTGAAATCCTGCTGTCACTTAATGAGCGCGGAGTCGCTATAACTACCTATCATTTATTAATGATTGCTAGGCAGCGGCCTGTTGCATCATGATTAGGCGCTCTGAACTTCTCGTCCAATCATACGAGAACATCTCTCTTCAGGATTTTCATAGTGTCTTCTTCAGTAATTTTACTCATAGCCATGATTGGTCAAGATTGTCATCATTCATGGGGCTAGGGAGCTATTCTTGACTGAATTAAAATATTTTGGGTGCACTATTCAATGAGGCAACACGAGTCCACTACCAATTTGCTGTAGCTTTCTCAAGACTGAGCTCTAATCGAAATTCTCGACTTAATGATGGAGTAATATAATTATGACTATAGGGCACCTCCGGCAACTCCCGCTGTCGGTGTGTGAGTTATTAATTCTTTAAATTTGCGAGCGTAGCTCGTTTTTGAAGATAGGCCCCCTTCGGGCTGGAAAGC
>JBLHPP010000045.1:0-12864 GCA_047624385.1 Crocinitomicaceae bacterium | reverse complement strand
GGGATCTACTTATAATTTACTGCCTAATGACATCTCTGAAGAACTAGATGCGGCTGTGACTCTAGAGCTGAAACAACGTTTATTATGTGATTTTATGGCAAGTATGACAGATGGTTCGACAAGTAGGCTCTACAAGCGATTGTTCATTCCGGATTTTGGTTCAATTGGAGATTTAGTGTCCTAGTATGATGGATGATCGAGTGATTAAGCAGCCTTTAGAGGCTTTGAAAGAATACTTTGGGTTTGACGGTTTTTTGGACGGTCAAGAGGAGGTTGTCGGGAAAATTATGACCGGTAGCGACGGATTAGTCGTGATGCCCACTGGTGGCGGTAAATCTTTGTGCTACCAGCTACCAGCCTTATGTCTCAGAGGTGTGAGTATCATTGTTAGTCCTCTGATTGCCTTGATGAAGGATCAAGTGGATGGACTGGCGGCCAAAGGTATTCCAGCTACTATGATCAATTCGACCCTCGGGTTATCAGAGCAAAGAGATCGAATTTCACGTATGCGGGCAGGTGAGTACAAGTTGGTGTATGTGGCTCCTGAAAGATTTAAGGTTGAGAGTTTTATCTCAGCTTTACTAGATGTCGATGTGGCTTTGTTTGCCGTGGATGAAGCTCATTGTTTGAGCCAATGGGGACACGATTTTAGACCTGATTACATGCGTCTGGGGAAAGCTCTAGAGAGAATTGGTCGTCCCCAGTGTATAGCACTGACGGCGACGGCGACTCCTGTAGTGCGGCAGGATATGCTCAAGGTCTTAGATCTGCGCTCACCCTTTGAGATCGTGAGTGGGTTTGCGAGGCCTAATTTGTCTTTGATGATCACATCGGTTTCAAAGCATCAGCAAAAATATAAGCGTATCCGCGAGATCGTGAAGCGCTGGAAGACTGGGATTGTCTACTGTGCGACGCGCAAACGTGTGGACGAGGTGGCAGAGATGCTGCACGACTGGGGGGTGAGTTGCGTTGCCTACCACGGGGGAATGAGTGATGAGATGCGGGAGAAAGTTCAAAATAAGTTCATCAAAAAAGAAGCAGATGTTGCAGTGGCTACCAATGCCTTTGGGATGGGGATTGATCGGTCAGATGTGAGGTTTGTAATCCACTTTGAATTACCTGGTAGTGTTGAGGCATACTACCAAGAAGCAGGTCGCGCTGGGCGAGACGGAGAGGCCGCGATCTGTGAGTTGTTGTTCAATTATGCCGACACTCGGACACAAGAATTTTTTATCGAAGGAGTGAATCCCAGCTATGCCACGATTTGTAATGTCTACCAACACCTACAGAATCAGGCTGATGGAGATTTTGAAGTGCATGAGACACTAGATCAAATCAAGCAAGGCGCAGATGTGAAAAATGGTATGGCTGTTGGAAGTGCGATTGGTTCCCTGATGCGTAACGGGCTAGTGGAGAGGTTTGATGTCGCGGGCTCTCGATCAAAGGGAACACGGTTGCTGAAACCTGAAGTTCTAACAAGTAAGATTGGGATTGATCGTGCAGCGCTGGAAGAGAAAGAACGCCGCGATAGTTCGAAGTTGGTTGCTATGGTGGAGTTATGCTATGCAAGAGTCTGTAGGCAGCAATGGATCATGGAGTATTTCGGTGAGGCTGATGCAGCGGTCTGTGGCAGCTGCGATGTGTGTCGCAGTAAATTTGGTAAAGACGCAAGCGAGGGTTCTAGTACACAGATTTTAACAATGAGAAAAGCTCTGAGCGGCGTGGCTCGGATGAGTAGGAAAGTAGGTGGAAAGTGGGAAGGGCGCTTTGGACGAGGGAGAATTGTCCAAATGCTAGTGGGGAGTAAATCTCAAGAGGTTAAAAAAAATAAGCTCGATACTCTAAGTACATACGGTCTGCTCAAACAGGATGGAACTGCCTATCTGAACGAGTTGTTTCACGCGATGCATGATGCAGGATTAGTATTTACTCAAAAAGGGGAATACCCGTTAGTTAGCATCACACCTAGAGGAGAATTGATTATGCTGGGGAAGTCTACGTGCTCGCTGGTTTGGCCGAAGTCGGGCAAAAATGAGAGTGTGGCGGTATCAGATGAAGCGCTGGTGCTAGAGGAAGTTGGCTTTGATCCGGAGCTCTACGAACGCTTAAAAGAGCTGCGGTCCGAGATTGCAAAAGCTGAGAATATACCAGCCTATGCCGTATTTCCGAATCAGACTCTAGAGACATTCACCAGGTTGAGGCCTAAGTCTATGAAATTAGGTCGGACGATTCGCGGAGTGGGCGAAGCTAAAGCTGACCGATATTTGGCTCAGTTTATTACGGTGATACAAACTTATGGTTAGTAGGTAAGGGCTCTTACTTAATATGGGGTTTTATCGAGTAGCTAGTAGCTAGTATTGTGAAGCGAAATAATGTGCATCAAAGCTCACTAAAAGAGACACAACTATGTGTCATTGCTCTCAGACCACACAATCAGCAACAGGCTTCATCATATCGGTTGGAATACTGAACACGGAAAGCTGAAAACTTCCTGCCCCATGTGTCAAGCCACAGCCTCAGCAGAGCTGCGTCAAGCCGTAGCAATCCGAGGTTTTGTCACACTGAGGTATGGGAAGCTAGCTTTGGTTTGGACTAGTAGCTTTCTTCTTACCGCCCCAGCGCATGCTCGGACGCTCGATGAAATAGTATACTACAGAGCAGCCTAATAACGTGAGGAGGATGAGTAACGCCATCGGGAGTAGGTTGATTGGCCAATTGCCTTTTTGAATTCCAAATATTGGGATGATGAGGCTATAATGGAGAAAGTAGAGGATAGCTCCATGAAAAAGGTAAATGGAATAGCACATTCCACCTAGAGTGGCGACTATGGGCAGAGAGAGGAGTGACTTGAGCAAACGACCTCTGAGTACGCATGTGAAGGCTATGAGTAGCAGGTAGGCTAACCAAGAATGCGAACTATTGATTTTGAGTGCGAAAGGAATGAAGAGCCATGAGGCGACACCAACTATATCGTACGCCCAAGCTGAGCTACTAGAGCGAGGCTTATTTTTCCAAAAGGTCAGGTACAAATCACCAAGCAGGAGACCCGCGAGGAAGAACTGTAGTTGGCCAACTATTGAATGGGGCCAAATTCCTGAGGGGAAGTAGTGGTTGAGTTGACCTGAAAGCTTCTGGATCAAAAAGATGCTAGTCAAAAGGATGATGGCTCTGAGAGCAAATGAACGAAGTTTGAAAACCTTACATAAGAGCGGGGCGAGCAGGTAAAACTGGATTTCAATCTCTAAGGTCCATGAGACAAATAAAATCGGGTTGAGTGAGCCCTCATAGAAAAGGCCGTGAGAGTAGATCATTCCAGCTGCATAGTGCGGCAAGCATTCTTGAAAGCTGATGCCTTTACTCAACTCAAAAAACAATCCTAAGGTGAGAGCTATTAAATACGGGAAACCAATCCGCACCATTCTACGCGAGTAGTAGGTTTTGAGGTTCACGGATTTACGCCCTTCTAGGTACTGTCCAGCAAATGGTAGAGCTAGGACGAATCCGCTAATGACAAAGAAGATCTGGACGCCGAACCAGCCTTGGCCGATAGCGAAGTTGAGCCAATCCCAGCTGATTGGGAAGTTGACACCCTGTGGGATAGCGTTCGCAAAAAAGAGAATATGTGCGTGGTAAAGCAGTACCGCCATGATTGCGACGAACCGAAGACCGTCGATCTCAGGCATATAGCTGCCTGAGCTGGTCACACGTGAAAACCGTGAGATCACGGTTTTCCATTTTGAGGGTGGTGGTTTGGCTTGATTCACTGAGCTCAGAAAATTTTGGCAGATGCTATCGGGGATCTGAACATCGTCCAGTGTGGATATATGAAATCTCTCATGGGGCGCGGGTGGTACTTTGTTTTTGATTCTCCCGCAGTATTAAAGTTTTCTAAATTGCAAACTTAAGGTAGAGCTGGGGCGTGAATAATGAAGCAGTAGGAACATCGGTGATTGAGGCCTGCTTGAAGGCTGGAATTCGGGAATACGTAGTATGTGCGGGAGCCAGGAACTTGAGTATTGTGGAAGCCTTAGTGAGTAGTGAAGATGCGGTGATTTGGTCACATTTTGAAGAGCGATCGGCGGGTTTCTTTGCCTTGGGCAGAATGATGGACTCAGGTGAGCCTTGCGCTATTGTTACCACCTCAGGGACTGCTGTAGCCGAGCTCCTGCCCTCGCTTGTAGAGAGCTACTACCAAGGGCGGCCACTAGTCGTGATCACTGCCGATAGACCTCCAGAATACCGAGGAACTGGAGCTCCGCAAGTGATCGACCAAGTCGGAATTTTTTCTAGTTATGTTACAGGCTGCGTGGATGTCACTGAGGCTAGCGAGGGGATGTTTGATGGATGGAATGGAAATTCACCATGGCACATCAATGTCTGCCTTGAGGAAGATGAAATTGCTACTCCAGTCCAAGCTAGTTTGGTTGCTTTTGTGAGCGAGCGAGAAAATTTTGATGTGAGCCAGTTAGTGCACTTTTTTGCAGACTACTGGAAAGGATTGGTTGTTTGTGTCGGAGGACTGGAGCCCGAAGACCGTGAAGATGTCTTCAATTTTTTGAAAGAGGTAAAGGTGCCAGTGATCGCCGATGCTACGTCTGGGCTTAGAGAATTACTAGGGCCACTTCTCGTGGCCGACCCAGAACGACTCTTTAGTGAGGTTTCTCCACAATTGATTCTCCGACTAGGTGAAGTACCCGTTGGTAGGTTTTGGCGCGATTTGGAAAAGCAGCCTGAGGTTGCTGTTTTTTCAATCACGCGGACAGGCTTCTCAGGCCTTGCCCGTGAGAGCAGTGTGATTCATGGGGAAGTGGGGCGCGTACTTAGAGGTTTAGGTGAAATTGGCGAGCTAGGGGATGCGCTGGATATGTTACAGCGCAGCCGCAGCCGCTGGGGACAGATTGATCAATTACTCGAGATGTATCCTGACAGTGAACCTGGAATGGTGCGGATGTTGTCTATATATTCTACCGTGGCAGATAGTATTTACCTGGGGAATAGCTTGCCGATCCGCGAGTGGGGGCAGTTTGGTCAACGTGAATACCCCACTGAAAACGTGCGCGCGAATCGTGGGGCCAATGGGATTGATGGCCAGTTGTCTACTTGGATCGGACTGACTCATGGACTAGACGACGCTTGGTGCGTCGTAGGAGACCTTACAGCGCTCTACGATATGTCTGGGCCGTCATTACTCGATGGCTGCGAGGCTAGTGGTCGTGTGATTGTCGTCATCAACAATGGGGGGGGCAGGATATTTGAACGTCTACCGCGGGTGAAGAATATGTCTGAGCTAACCCAGAAAATTGTAGCCAATGACCATGATTTTAAATTTAAAGATTGGGCGGCAATGTGGGATATGGATTATAAACAGTTTACTAGTGCGGATGCCATTGAGATTGAGCCAGCGCAAAAGACTTCAATTGTTGAGTTGGTGCCTTGCGCTAAGCAAACTGCCGAATTCTGGGACGCCTACGCTCAATTGACTTTCTAAAAATGAGCAGCATCAAAGGTAGTGTCTAAATTGCTCGTGTTATTCTAGGTGATCAGCATTCTAGTGCCTTGTGTGGTGGAAGAGTGATTACCTAGAGGTGATAGATCTATTTGATGACGAGTAGATTGGTGACTTGCTTCACTGCTTGATGGTCGTCCCATTGCCACACCAACTTGTTGTTGGTGTCGAACTCTAGGAGGTGGGAGGCTGAGTTGTGTTTGCCATGGCCTAGCCAATTGGTCATGATGATGTTACCATTATCGAGCTGATTCCAACCGGAGTTGAAATCTAGTTTGAGTGTTGGATGTTGTTTTTTTCCTCCGACAAAGCGCACGACACTACCGTCTACTTTGACTTCGACTACCTTACACTCGTCACCGGTGCTAGCGAGGTAGTTACCATTGCTGAGTTTTGTCGCGGTGTAGCCTTTTCCAGCTAGCTTGGTTTGTTGAAGGATGTTTCCTTGGGCATTAATTTCTAATACAGCTTGAGGTTTTTTCGATCCAATGGTCCAGTTTCCTTGTGAAGATACTCTGAGAAGTCTGAGGTCTAGTGGTTTGTGTTTTATCTGAACGGAACTCAGTTCCTTTCCTTCCTCATCTAGGGTAATGAGCTTTCCTTTACTGCTGAGCAGGATTGTTGTCCCGTTGGCTAATCGTCTAGCTGACTGAATCCCTTTGTAGCCGCTGACTGACCATTTGAGTTTCTTACCATCACTAAGCTGGTATTCGGCTGCGCCGGTTCCGTGACTCACTAGTAGAGTTTTCGGGGATATGAGCTGGATATCACGTGAGCCTTTTGGCAGCGGGATTGACCATGAGTTGTTAGGAGTAAATTGGTCAACATGGACCAACACGTTCTTGTGATTACCGATACAGACAAACTGATGCTTGATCGCGGGTTCTGCTGCAGTAGCAGCAGTGAGCAGGCAAAGTGATGCCAGTAGTTTTAAATATTTCATAAACTTTGAGCTTTATTAGGTTGATTATTTGACGATGAGCTCGACTGAGGGGAGTCCGGTTGCTGTGCCGATGTATTTTCCCGGACGACCAGCGTGTTCTTTTGGAAAGTAGGCTCCAGCGACTGAGCCGGTGAGGATGAATTGATTTTTTTGGAGTGGTGTGCCGGCTTTGATCATGCGGTTGGCCAGTTGTCTGAGTGATTCACGTGGGTCACCCATCACATTGCTGGCAGCTCCAGTGTAGACTTCGTCTCCATCGCGAGTGAGAGCAACATGCATTTTGCTGTAGTCTACTCCTTTGGGGGATACTCCTTTGCCTAGCACATAGGTGTGTGTGCCGCAGGACATGGCGATGACATCTGCCACTTGTACTTTCCCTTTTGACTTGTCGTAGCGTAGATCAGGCACATCGAGTCCAACATGAACGGATTTGATATAGGGCATTAGCTGGTCGATATTTTTGATAGGTTTACGGATATTTTTCTTCAAGATGAAGGCTATCTCGGATTCGATATGGAAGCCGAGGAAGGTGTCAGCTTTGACTGAGCCACCAGACTTTACCTGTTGGTTCTTGAAGAATGTGCCTGACACGGGTGCTGGGATTCCCCATTTTTCTTGAGATGCCTTGCTGGCGTAGGCCATCTTGTAGCCTACTGTATTGCCATAGGTAGGCTTCATATAACTGTCGAAAATCGTCTGAATTTTATAAGCCTCATCCATTGTGATGGGGGTCTTAACGAGGCTGCTGATAGGTGCGGTAGATACCTTTGTTTTGATCGCGTCGATGATGCTTTTTGCCATCGTGTTATGGTCGACAATTTTGGTCGAAGACTCATTTCTAGATGTCACGATCGTGCCTGCAGATAGCTCTCTGTCATCGATCTGCTGGAGGTAGCTGATGAGGTCGTCCATTTGCTGGTTGGTGAGTGATGCGGTTTTACCGTGGAGTTGCTTTTCATTTTTTGTCGTGAGCACCTCGCGGAGTGTTTTGGCTGAGCCATCGTGTAGGTAGGGGGCCGTTGCCCAAATTCCTTTGAGGGTGGGGGTGTCGATTCCCTCCAGCTTACCATTGAGCCGGTTACCTGATGCTTTGGAGATTGTTCCAACATTATGGACGTAACGGCTTGTACTATCAGTGAACTCGTCCCCTCCGTGGCAGCTTACGCAGTTGAGTTGTTGGAAGTACTTTTTACCACGTTGAGCAGCCTTGGTTAGGCTTCCCGTTGGTGTTCGATGGGGGCTGTCTTGGGTTTTATTGAGAGTGCGCACGTAAGTGACGAGCGCGTCCAGTTCTTTGCTCGTGCCCGCTTTAGGAAAACCTAAAGGGTGCGACTTGTTAAAGAATTTTTCAGGTGGATCGCTGGAGTTGATAAAGCCTGTGCCGCCAAAGGATCCGCGAATGTCGTGTTCGAAGTCATGGATCTCATCGAAGTTGGCTGACCAATGCAACGGACCATGTTTTTCACCAGCTTTACCGAGCAGGGTGGTGGTGTTGCGCAGTCCTTCACCGCGATCGGTAAAGTCCCAGGTTCGGCCATCTTGGCCACCATCTTGGTGACAACTGGCACAACTGATATAAGAGTCGCGGCTCATCTGTGGATTGGCTGCGTTGTAGAAGAGCCTTTTTCCTTTAAGAATAAAAGGGTTCATGCTCTCTTGTGCTACCACGTTGGTGGTGGACTGATGATTGGCTGCTACGCTCCATCGTTTGTAATTTCCAGACCAAGGGTGGGCATAAGACTTAAAACCCAACACCTCTCGGAGCTCAATGGAGTTGCTATAATACCACTTAGAGTTTGAAAAGAGACTAATGCCGGAGTGATTTCTTGATGAATCAAGGCTCGACGAAGGAGTGGTGCGGGCACCAGGACTGAGGAGAAACGCTGATTTAGCAAGAAAGCCACCGGTATCTCATTCGTTCCGCGAAGCGCACTTCCCTAAAATTCCAAAAAACAACATGTGTCTCTTTTGATTCTCTAAGTGGTATAATATTAGATTTAGTCCTCCCTTTAGCTGGTGAGGCGGGGATGAGGTGACGATTTCTGCTTTTTAGAAGGCTGGATTATTTAAATAATGGTATAGACGTGATGATAGTTTTAGAATAGAAGCTCGGTATTGTGACTATGAATCATTTAAACAGACGAGACTTCACCAAGGGACTATTATCGTCTTGCCTAGCATCATTGGCTTGCGGTCATGCAATGGCAGAAGAGGGCGAACATGCGAAGGAGCTATTCACCGAGTTCGGGGTCTGCACTAGTCTTGATAAGTTCACTACTAAGTTTCAGTATGCGGGCTATGATTACGCGGAGGAAACGACTAGTGGCCTACTTATGCCATCAAAGAGTGATGAAAAATTTGCAGTGATGCTAAAAAAACTAAACGAGAGCAAAGTGCGAGTGAAAGCTTGTAATAGCTTTATGCCTGGGTCGCTTAGGAGCGTGGGTAAGGATGTTAATCACGAGGGAGTGCTGAACCGTGCAGATACAGTCTTCAAACGCGCTAAGCTAGCTGGCGTGGAGGGTATTGTCTTTGGAAGCTCTGGATCACGAAGATTAAAAGAGGGAGATAAGCGTGAAGATGCTGAGAAGCAGTTTGTCGAACTGCTAAAGAAGATGGCTCCACTAGCGCACGCTCAAGGAATAGAGATCTGGCTAGAGCCGCTGAATAGAAAAGAAGATAATTTCATCAACACACAAGTGGAGGGCGCCGCTATTATTGAAAAAGTGAATCACCCGGCCCTAGGGATGGTGTGTGATATTTTCCATGTGGCCCGTAATGAAGAACCTCCTGAAGACATCATGAAGACTGTGAACTTTGTGCGGCATTGTCATATCGCGGAGAAGAAGAAACGTTCTGCACCCGGGACGGAGCAGTATGATTTCACCCCTTATCTGAAGGCATTACATAAAGCTAAATATAGCGGTAGTGTCTCCATGGAATGCGGATGGGACAATCTTGATACACGTCCTGCTAGTGCTCTTAAGTATCTGAAAAATCAGGTCGCTTCAATGAAATCCAAATAAAAAAATGAAGAAATTATTTATTACGATGCTGCTTCTATGCAGTAATACTATTACTCTACAGGCTCAAAAATCTCCTTACTTAACTTATAACAATGTTCCAATGGGGAGTGCGCAAAGACCTCTAGTTCTGCGGACTTTTATGCCTAAGGTGGGTCTAACAGATGAGGCTTTACCGAACCATCACCTGGGATTAAATTCACCAATATATAGTCCTGGAGCTGGTAAGGATGTGAAAGGTGAGTACAAGCCTATCACTGGATTGCCTGCCGCCATTGGAGTCAATCACGGCCCGAAGCTTTCTTATTGCTGGGACACTGTTGAGTGTAGGTTACTCTATGTATGGGATGGCGGGTTCATGAATATGAAGAACTACTGGGGTGATCCTAAGCGAGGAAACAGGCAGTCATTTGGATATGTGCCCGAGCTTGTTGGTAATCTCTTTTACTTAGCGAAAGGCAAACATCCTATTGTTGTGGACGGTGTCTCGGTTGTGACTCCTCGATACTTAGGATTTAAAAAAGCTAAGGAGCAAGTTGTGTTTATGTATAAAACTGGTGCGGGTAGTGAAATTCAAACTACGATATTGCCAACATCGAAACCTAACAGCTTTCAACAACGTATTCAGTTGATCGGCACGGGCAAGCTGGATTACTCACCAACAAACCCTGAGACTACTGAGGTAAAGAATGTTTCTGACAAGGAACTAGTCGTTACTATTTCACAAGATTCCATTAAGCAATATGAGCTGAAGATAGACAAAGCCCTTGCGGCTAAAGATGTCTCCGCAGCGAGTGGTGAAGTCATTTTTAACAAGATGGCATGCGCAACTTGTCACAGCGCTGATGGAGCAAAGAGCCATGGTCCTACATTACTGGGTCTCGCTGGGAGCCACCGACCTATCATCGGGATGAAGGAAAAACAGCTGGCTGATGATGCCTACATCAGGGAATCTATTTTAGCTCCAAACAAAAAAGTCGTGGAAGGCTTTCCACCAAATTACATGCCTGTCTTTAATCTTCCAAAGAATGAAGTGGATTCACTTTTACTCTATATCAAAACCTTTAAAAACAAATAACAATGAATCTAACTTTAAAATACACCGCCAGCTGTTTACTCGCATTTTGCTGTGTGCCTGATACGGCGATGGCCGCTGAGAATGCAAAGATCACGGATTACTATTCGATAGAAGAAATCAAGCTTCCTGAGGGTGTTCCGCCTGAGGTGGGTGCAGTGAAATTTGATACCGAAGGCACGATATATGTTGCGCTACGTCGAGGTGATATTTTGATGGCCAAGCCGACTGCAGATCCTAGTAAATTTCAATGGAAGTTATTTGCTTCAGGATTTCATAATGCCTGCGGTATGGAGGTGGTAGCACCTGGGCATATCCTCATTAGTCAAATGGCGGAGCTGACTGAGGTCAAAGATACCGATAGTGATGGTGAGGCTGATTCTTATAAAAACCTAACAGACGCATGGGGCGTGAGTGGGAATTACCATGAAACGAATGAGATATGCCCAGATGGTAAAGGCGGATACTATATCGCGGTGGGAACTGCATCATACAATGGCCCTACGTTTTATAATGTGAAGGGTGAATATTCTAAAACAGGAAGACGCGGAAGAAACTTCTCATCGGTCAAATGGAAGGGCTGGATCATGCATTATTCTAAGGATGGTGTGGTCACTCCACATGCGAGCGGCTTCCGCATGCATAATGGAATCACGCGTGATAAAATGGGCAACATCTGGGCAACTGATAATCAGGGTGACTGGCGTGCTACGACTCCGCTATACCATATTGAGAAAGGTAATTTTTATGGGCATCCATCAAGCCTAGTTTGGGATCCTAAGTGGCCAAAAGGGAAAGACCCTTTGAAGATGCCATTAACAGAAATCGATGCGATGAGGACCAGAGCTTCGGTACTACTACCTCATAAGGAATTTAATCGCTCGGCATCAGAGCCAGCTCAGGTGCCGAAGAATTTTGGACCATTTGCTGATCAGCTACTGATTCCTGATAACAATGGAACGCGTATTAGCAGAGTTATGCTAGAGAAGGTTCAGGGGAAATATCAGGGAGCTTGCACGCATTTTTTCAATGACGTGGGACTGAAGACTGGCGGGAATAGAGCTGTCTTTACCGATGATGGGAAAACGCTCTTCGTTGGTCATACTGTTAGAGGATGGGGCAATCCTGGCGAGGGACTAACAAGGATCACCTATCTTGGAAAAGAGCCCTTTGATGTGAAGCATGTCAAGCTCAGCGAAACAGGTTTTGATCTTAAGTTCACACATTCATTCGATAAGAAAGCACTGGCATCTAAAGATTTTTCTGTCCGTTCGTTCCGCTACGAAGACAAGTGGAGCTACGGGGGGCCGCAACTTGATAAAAGAAATGAAAAAGTGACTTCTGTCGAATCAAATGAGGGCGACACTATTGTATTAAATGTGCAGAATCTCGAAGCCGGTAGAGTTTACTGGATCGAAATTTCTAAAAATAGTAAACTGATGAGCGAGAGCGGCCAGCCACTAATGAATAAACAGTTTTGCTACACTTTAAACCAACTCGTAAAGTAGTGAGGGTCTGGTGATGTTAAAATCGGATTAACAGACTCCTTCAATAGGTCCGAAAACCTTACACCCAGCCAAGAGGAGAGAGAACCGACCTTGAATCCACCGAGCACACTCATCGGAATGCTTCTCTTTAGTTTTGGAGCGTTAAGTTCCGATGAGTCTACGATGTGGGGCTGCCAACATAGATGTAGGGATCTTATATCGCTAGCCACAATGCGGTGTTATACCATTTGAATAGTTATATTAGAATT
Source organism: Crocinitomicaceae bacterium (assembly GCA_047624385.1). GTDB lineage: Bacteria > Verrucomicrobiota > Verrucomicrobiia > Verrucomicrobiales > Akkermansiaceae > Rubritalea. The sequence goes on along the minus strand of JBLHPP010000045.1, from coordinate 561 downwards.
CAGCTTGGCTGACAAATCACCAAGCTCAAAACCAATCATTACTCCAAGGTAACTGTGAAAATGTTATTAGCGCAGGCTACTATGGTGAGTTTCGGAATCTTGAGGTCGTCGCGCAGTGGGCCATGAGCGATTTGAACTATGTTTTTCGCCAAAGTTGCACGGTTGCCGATAGAGAAGAGTTTCTAGCTGGCACAGAGTGGTCTGCTGAGTGTCTTGGTACTAATCCCTTGTTCCCGAAGAACGGAATATAGAGTTACGCGGGCCTGCGATTTATTTTGCAATGGGTGAATTGCCATCATTCCTTCCTGATAATTGCTCAGTATGGATCCATGGAGATGGGGAAGTTGATATGTGGGAGTTGATATGTGGGAGTTTCTGAGGATTTTCATTTTTCAGGTGAAGATCGAGGATCGAACTTCGATCAATAGAGGCACAAAAAAAACGACGCAATCCGTGAGGAATGTGTCGTTTTTAAATTGGTTACTCTAGAAAGAGTAGGTGATCAATTACTTGATGATACCTGCTTTTTTGAGTGTAGCGTAAGCGCCGTTCTTGTTGATG